>JADHMQ010000008.1 GCA_016779935.1 Flavobacteriales bacterium | reverse complement strand
TCACAATATTAAACCTGTCGATAATCAAGACATAGCAAATGTTAAAGATAAAAATGAATTACACCTGGCAATAATTGAAAGATATAAATCAAAAACGGTTACACTATAATAGTATAACCGTTTTATTGTTTTAGTAGCGAGGGCAGGACTCGAACCTACGACCTTCGGGTTATGAGCCCGACGAGCTACCAACTGCTCCACCTCGCGATGTGAGGGCAAATATACACTAAAATTACATTATCGTTTCATTTTTACTTCTCTTTTTAAGAGGCTATAAAAATAGTGTACTTTTGCACGCTTATGATTTCAGCGAATAACATATCGGTTTATTTTGGAGGGCAAGAACTGTTCGACGATGTTTCATTTATGGTGAATAAGGGTGACCGTATTGGCTTAGTTGGAAAGAATGGAGCAGGGAAGTCAACCTTACTTAGAATTTTATCTGGCGAGCAAAAAGCCAATGAAGGCTCAATATCTACTCCAAATGAGTCTACCATAGGTTATTTAAGGCAAGACTTAGAGTTTGAAGAAGGAAGAACAGTACAAGAGGAAGCAGAACAAGCCTTTCAAGAAATAAAAAAACTTGAGCAGCAAATCAACAGCGTTAACTTAAAAATGAGTGAGCGAACCGATTACGAAAGTGATGGTTATATGCAACTCATTACCGATTTGAACGACTTAAATGAACGTTTTGGTATGCTAGGAGGCTATACTATACAATCTGAAATGAGTCAGGTTTTATTAGGTCTAGGATTTCAGCTTGATGATTTTGACCGACAAACCAACGAGTTTAGTGGTGGCTGGAGAATGCGACTGGAGTTAGCAAAAATCTTATTGAGCAAACCAGATGTTTTATTACTTGATGAGCCTACTAATCACCTAGATATTGAATCCATTGTTTGGTTAGAAGGGTGGCTAAAAAATTATTCAGGAGCAGTTGTTTTGGTGTCTCACGACAGAGCCTTTTTGGATGCTGTGACTAACAGAACAATTGATTTAATTTTGGGTAAGGCTAACGATTATAAAGCCAGCTATTCTAAGTATGTTGAGCTCAGAAAGGATAGACAAGAAAAACAAATCCAATCCAAGAAAAACCAAGATAAAGAGATTAAGCAAACAAAGATGCTTATTGAAAAATTTAGAGCAAAGAAAAGCAAAGCCTCTTTTGCTCAGAGTTTAATTAAAAAGTTGGATAAAATGGATCTTGTAGAAGTAGAGCAAGATGAAACTGCTTCAATGTATTTTAAATTTCCACCTGCTCCACATTCTGGAAAAGTAACCCTAAAAGTATCAAACGTTTCTAAAAAATACGATGACTTACAGGTGTTAAAGGGCGTTAATTTAATGCTTGAAAGAGGAGATAAAATTGCTTTCGTTGGAAAGAACGGTGAAGGTAAAACCACTCTAGCAAAAATGATAGTGAATGCTATCAAATACGATGGAGAAATAGAATACGGTTACCAAGTAAAAGTCGGTTATTATGCCCAAAATCAGTCAGAATTATTGGATGAAAATAAAAGCATTTTTGAAGTAGTTGAAGACGCTGCCGATGAACACAGTCGACCCCGTGTAAGAGATATGCTAGGGTCATTTTTATTTAGTGGCGATACAGTTCAGAAAAAGGTTAAAGTCTTATCAGGTGGTGAAAGGGCAAGAGTAGCATTGTGTAAATTGCTTTTGGAGCCAGTAAACCTGCTCATTATGGATGAGCCTACCAATCACTTGGATATGGTATCAAAAGATATTTTGAAAAGAGCCTTGAAGAATTACGATGGCACCTTAATAATAGTGTCTCACGATAGAGATTTCCTTGAAAGCTTAACGGAGAAGGTTTACGAGTTCAAAGATAAAAACATTAAAGAATACTTGGGAGATATTAATGACTTCTTGAAAGAGAAAAAAGTACAAGACTTTACACAATTTGAATTAGAGAATAAGCAAAAGAGTAAAGTCAAAAAGTCGGATGATTCAGCAAATAAACAAACCTTCAATGAACGCAAACAGCTCGACAAAGACATTCGTAAACTATCCAATAAAGTAGGGCAGTTTGAAAGAGCAGTAGAACGCCTCGAAAAAGAGTTAAAAGAATTAGATGACGAATTAGCAAACCACGAACGCTACAAAGAGTTATCTTCGCAAAAAGGTTTTTTCGAATCTTACCAAGACAAGCAAAACGAGCTGAATCAAAATATGAGTAGTTGGGAAGAGTCTTTAGAACGTTTGGAAGTAATAAAAGATAAACGCTCAAAACTATAATGGAACACAAAGCAGGTTATGTAAATATCATTGGTAATCCAAATGTTGGTAAATCAACTTTGATGAATGCTTTGGTTGGTGAACGCTTATCGATTATCACTTCAAAGGCTCAGACGACTCGCCATAGGATATTGGGTATTGTTAATGATGATGAGCATCAAATCATTTTTTCAGACACGCCTGGGGTCATTGACCCAGCCTATAAGTTGCAAGAAAATATGATGGACTTCGTTCATGGCGCATTCCAAGATGCAGACATTCTCATTTATATGGTTGAGACTGGTGAGAAGGAACTCAAGGATATAAAGCTTTTTGAACGACTTCAGAATACAGACATTCCACTACTACTATTGCTCAATAAAATTGATACTGCAGAACAAGATTTTGTAAAAGAACAAATAGCCATTTGGAAAGAACGTTTGCCAAAGGCTGAAATTCACCCAATTTCTGCACTCAATAAATTCAATCTTGATTTGGTAATGGATAGAATCAAGGAGCTTTTACCTGTCTCACCACCTTACTTTGATAAAGACGCTCTTACAGACAAGTCGGAACGCTTTTTTGTTGGAGAAACTATCAGAGAGAAGATATTAAAATACTATAAAAAAGAAATTCCATATTCAGTAGAAGTTGAGGTAGAAGAATTTTTTGAAGAAGAAGAAATCATTAAAATACGTGCCATTATCAATGTGTCAAGAGAATCACAAAAGGGCATAATTATAGGGCATAAAGGAAGAGCCTTGAAAAAAGTAGGCACACTAGCCAGAAGAGATATGGAGACATTCTTTCAGAAAAAGATATTCTTAGATTTGTATGTCAAAGTCAATAAGGATTGGCGAAACGACGATAAGCAACTAAAACGTTTCGGTTATAATAACTAACATACCATGGGAAATATAGTAGCAATAGTAGGTCGGCCAAATGTTGGAAAATCAACATTTTTTAATAGACTAATTCAGAAGCGACAAGCTATCGTTGACTCTGTAAGTGGTGTAACACGTGATAGGCATTATGGCACAACGGATTGGAACGGGAAAGGGTTTTCTGTAATCGATACTGGTGGTTATATCGTAGGTTCTGATGATATTTTTGAAGGGGAAATACGAAAGCAAGTTAATCTAGCAATTGAAGAAGCTAATGCTATTTTGTTTTTAGTGGATGCGCAGGAGGGTGTAACCGATATGGATTTGACTGTTGCCAAGCATCTGCGTAAATCCGATAAACCAGTTTTTCTCGTTGCCAACAAAGTGGATAATGGTAAAATAATGCAAGAAGCAGTGGAATTATATTCTTTAGGAATGGGAGATTATTTCTGCATATCTTCAATTAACGGAAGTGGAACAGGGGAGTTGTTAGATGAATTAGTCAGTAAACTTCCAGATACTGAAACAGAAGAAGAAAGTGACTTGCCACGATTTGCCATAGTAGGCCGACCAAATGTTGGGAAATCCTCATTTGTTAACGCTTTAGTAGGCGAGGAAAGAAATATTGTTACCGATATTGCAGGTACAACGAGAGATTCATTAGACACACACTACACAAAGTTTGGATACGATTTCGTATTAGTAGATACCGCAGGAGTTAGGAAGAAAAAGAAAGTCAGCGAAGACCTAGAGTTTTACTCAGTGATGCGTTCAATTCGTTCCATTGAATATTCCGATGTATGCTTGTTACTCATTGACGCTACACTAGGTTTCGAATCACAAGATTTAAATATCTTTCATCTAGCAGACAAAAACAATAAGGGTATCGTTATTCTAGTAAATAAATGGGATTTGGTTGATAAGGATACCCACACGACTAAAACGTATGAAACTGCTATTCGAGAAAAAATATCTCCTTTTACTGACGTCCCTATTTTATTTATTTCTGCCCTAACAAAGCAACGTTTGCTAAAGGCTCTAGAAATAGCAATAGATGTTTCAGAAAATAGAAAAGTACGAATAAGTACTTCTAAACTGAACGATGTCATGCTACCATTTATAGAGCAAAATCCACCTCCAGCAACTAAGGGTAAATATATTCGAATAAAATTCTGTACGCAGTTACCAACTAAGACGCCAACTTTTGCCTTTTTTGCCAATTTACCACAATATATAAAAGACCCTTACAAACGATACATCGAAAATAAACTTCGGGAGAGTTTTGACTTTAATGGTGTGCCAATTCAGATTTTCTTTAGAAAGAAATAGACTAAAGATTAAAAGCCTTTTTGACCTCGTTCAAATAGTCTAACTTTTCCCAAGTGAATGTTTCTAAAGTAACTTCTTTAGACTGTCCTTCAACATCAAAGGTAAACGATTTGATTTCGGGAGTTCTACCCATATGACCATAAGCCGCCGTTTCCTGATAAATTGGATTTTTAAGCTTTAAGCGATCAATAATAGCAGCTGGTCTCATATCGAAAATACCCTCTACCTTTTTAGCGATTTCACCATCTGATAAACCGACATTTGAAGTGCCGTATGTATCAACAAAAATACCCATTGGCTTTGCAACACCAATAGCATAAGACACTTGAACCAATACTTGTTTACATAGTCCTGCAGCAACAAGGTTTTTAGCAATGTGTCGTGTGGCATAAGCTGCCGAACGGTCAACTTTAGAAGGGTCTTTACCAGAGAATGCACCACCACCATGAGCACCTTTACCACCATAGGTGTCAACAATAATTTTACGGCCAGTTAGGCCCGTATCGCCATGTGGTCCACCGATAACAAATTTACCCGTTGGATTGACATGGTATTTTTCTGTTCCAAAAAGAACTTGTTGTCGTTCTTCTAATTGTGCTAGCACCCTAGGAATGAGAATAGTTTTTACATCATTTTCTATTTGCTTCTGCATAGAAGTCTCTGCTTGTGATTTAGCAGCATCCGTATCCTCTTGAGGCATAATAAACTCATCGTGTTGAGTAGAAACTACAATAGCCTCAATACGAATTGGTTGATTATCGTCACTGTACTCAATAGTTACCTGAGACTTTGAATCTGGTCGTAGATATGTCATTTCTTTACCCTCTCTTCTAATATCGGCTAATTCGATGAGGATACGGTGAGATAAATCTAAAGCTAAAGGCATATAATTATCCGTTTCGTCGGTAGCATAACCAAACATCATACCTTGATCGCCCGCACCTTGTTCAGCGTGTAAGCCTTTATCGGCTTCAACACCTTGATTGATGTCTTCCGATTGTTCATGTATAGCAGAAATAACACCACAACTATCAGCATCAAATTGATATTCCGATTTGTTATAGCCAATTTTACGAATGACTTTTCTAGCGATTTTTTGAACATCTACATAAGCTTTGGTCTTTACCTCGCCACTCAATACAGTAAGCCCTGTAGTAACAAGAGTTTCACAAGCCACTTTAGAGTCTTTATCTTGGGCTAAAAAATTATCGAGTAGCGCATCTGAAATTTGATCTGCCACTTTATCAGGATGTCCTTCTGATACGGATTCTGAGGTGAAAAAATAAGCCATTTTCTATTGTATTAGAATTATTAAACTTAAGTGAAAATAGCCGTTGCGAAGTCATTCCTGTTTTAGCATTTTTTTAGGAGTGGTTGCAATCAGCCAAATTTATCCACTTATTAAATCGTCTGCGAAATTAAAAAAATAAATTCATTAATTTTTTTGCATTCTAAATTAATTTCAGCTTACATTTGTATCAACTTATCAAGAAAGACTGAGGGATTGGGCCCGATGATGTCTTAGCAACCCTGACCAAGCAGGGTGCTAACTCCCACTTCGATTGAATCGAAGGTAGATGAGAAAAATCAATTCCATTTTTACTTCTTTCAAGATAGGTTATTTTAAAATTTAAATAACTTGTTTTATGGAATTTACTCTAGAAAATTTACTTCAAAAACGCATACTTGTTCTCGATGGTGCTATGGGAACAATGATACAACGCCATGATTTACAAGAGTCTGATTTTAGAGGTCAACGTTTTAAAAATCACCCTTGTAGTCTGAAAGGCAATAATGATTTGCTCTCAATCACCAGGCCAGATATTATTAAAGGTATTCACGCTGAATATTTTAAGGCAGGGGCAGATATTGTGGAAACAAATACCTTTAGTGGAACAATCATTGCCCAAGCCGATTATCAGTTAGAAGATAGCGTTTATGACATTAACTTTCAGTCAGCTAAAATTGCTAAAGAGGTAGCTTTAGAATTTACAGCCAATGAGCCTCACAAACCTCGATTTGTAGCAGGAGCTATTGGTCCAACCAATCGAACAGCATCCTTGTCACCGGATGTAAATAACCCAGCTTATAGGGCCATAACTTTTAATCAGCTCAAAGAAGCGTATGCTTTGCAAATTAATGCTCTAATGGATGGTGGAGTTGATATAATTTTGGTAGAAACCGTCTTTGACACCCTCAATTGTAAAGCAGCATTATTCGCTATTGAAGAAATATTTGAGCAAAGAAATAAACGCTTGCCCATTATGGTGTCTGGAACTATTACCGATGCTAGTGGTCGCACACTTTCAGGGCAAACAGCTGAAGCCTTTTTAAATTCCATTTCTCATATTCCCTTACTATCGGTTGGTTTTAATTGTGCATTAGGTGCATCAGCGATGAAACCTCATGTCAAAGACTTGTCTAGGAATTCCAATTTTTATGTCAGTGCATACCCCAATGCAGGACTGCCTAACGAAATGGGGGGCTATGATGAATCGCCTGATGCTATGGCACTTCAGTTGGAGGATTTTGTGAAAGATGGGCTTGTCAATATAGTAGGGGGTTGTTGTGGCACTACACCAGAGCACATTAAAGCCTTTGCGCAAATGGTTCTAAAGTATACCCCGCGGAAGAAAAAGGAACAAGCGCCAAATCTAAAGTTAAGCGGTCTTGAAGCTTTGACATACACCACTGAGACTAACTTTTTAAATATCGGCGAGCGCACAAATGTGACGGGATCTCCTCGATTTAGAAAACTCATCAAGGCTGACGATTACTAGACGGCTTTGTCGGTAGCTAGACAACAAGTTGAAGCAGGAGCTCAAGTTATAGACATTAATATGGATGATGGTTTAATTGACGGTCAAAACGCCATGGTGCATTTTCTTAATCTCATAGCTTCTGAACCCGACATTTGTAAAGTGCCCATTATGATAGATTCTTCTAAATGGGAGATTATAGAGGTGGCCTTACAATGTATTCAAGGGAAGGGTATTGTCAATTCTATATCCTTGAAAGATGGTGAAAAAACATTCATTGAACGAGCCAGATTAATCAAACGATATGGAGCGGCAGTTATCGTTATGGCTTTTGATGAGCAGGGTCAAGCCGATAACTACCAGCGTAGGATAGAAATTTGTCAACGCGCTTACACTTTATTAACGGAACAAGTAGATTTTCCACCACAAGACATCATCTTTGATCCAAACATTCTCACTGTTGCTACAGGACTAGATGAACATAACAATTATGCACTTGATTTTATTAATGCTACCCAATGGATTAAAGACAACTTACCGCTAGCTAAAGTTAGTGGAGGAGTCAGTAACATATCTTTTTCCTTCAGAGGCAACAATACCGTTAGAGAGGCTATGCACTCTGCTTTTTTGTTTCATGCTATCAAAGCGGGTTTAGATATGGGCATTGTAAATGCAGGCATGATAGAGGTTTATGAAGAAATCCCTAAAGAATTATTAGAAAGGGTAGAAGCCGTTCTTCTCAATAAAAGTAGCGATGCAACGGAGAAACTCTTAGAGTTTGCCGAGACGGTAAAAGACCAAAAGAAAGTAGTTAAAGTCAATAATTTAGAATGGCGAAAAAAATCGGTAGAAGACCGTTTGCAACATGCTCTCATTAACGGTTGGATAGAATATATAGACGAAGATGCAGAAGAAGCTAGACAAAAGTTAGGTCAACCCTTAGACGTTATTGAAGGGCCACTAATGGACGGTATGAATGTAGTTGGTGACTTGTTCGGAAGTGGTAAAATGTTCTTGCCACAGGTAGTCAAAAGTGCAAGAGTAATGAAAAAAGCCGTTGCCATTTTAGAACCCTATATGTCTAAAGCAAATAGTCTATCGACAAAAGCGGGAAAGGTTTTATTAGCAACCGTCAAAGGGGATGTCCATGATATTGGTAAGAATATTGTAGGTGTGGTGTTGGCATGTAATAACTATGAGGTGATTGATTTAGGCGTAATGGTGCCAATGGAAAAAATATTAGAGGAAGCCCAAAAGCAGCAAGTAGATATTATTGGATTAAGTGGATTGATTACACCTTCATTGGATGAGATGGTGCACATAGCTAAAGAGATGAAAAATAAGAATATTAATATTCCTTTGCTCGTTGGCGGTGCTACTACATCTAGGGTACATACTGCTGTTAAAATTGCACCTCATAACGAAAAAGTAGTTCATGTGATAGATGCTTCGCGTTCTGTAACAGTTGCTAATCAAGTTATGCAAGCCGAGTATTTTGATGGTATTTCTAAAGAATATACAGCATTGAGGGAAAATTATTTGCAACGAAAAACACAAAAATCGTATTTGTCAATACAGGAAGCACGTAAAAATAAACTATCTATTGAATGGCGTGAGGAAGACTTATACAAACCTAAAAAGTTAGGGGTTGAGATTTTCGAGGAAATTAAAATTGATAGTTTAATTCCGTTTATTGATTGGACACCCTTTTTTCAGTCGTGGGAGCTACATGGCAAATTCCCGCAGCTTTTGGAAGATGAGGTCATTGGATTACAAGTGCAAGACTTGTTTGCTGATGCTCAAACGATGTTGAAGCAAATAGTTTCGGAAAAATGGCTTCAAGTCAAAGCGGTAATAGGTATTTGGGCAGCGAATAGTGAAGAGGACGACATTCATTTGTACCACGATGATAGCAGAAAGCGATCATTAGCAACAATTCAAACACTAAGGCAACAAACTCAAAAATCAGCTCAAGCCAATAACCTAGCCTTAGCCGATTTCATTGCCCCTCAAAGCACTAATTTAGCCGATTATTTAGGAGCTTTTGTCTGTACAGCTGGCTTAGGAATAGAAAAACATCTTACTCGTTTCGAAGAGGAAAATGACGATTATTCATCCATCATGCTAAAGGCATTAGCCGATAGATTAGCTGAAGCATGTACCGAATTTATGCACCATAAAGTCAGAACAGAGTATTGGGGCTATTCTTCCAATGAAAGCTTAGACAATGAAAGTTTAATCAAAGAACACTATCAAGGTATTCGACCGGCGCCAGGCTATCCAGCTTGTCCAGACCACACCCAAAAGGAAACGATTTTCAAACTGTTGAATGCTCAAAAAAACATAGGTGTTTCCTTGACTGAAAGTCTAGCTATGTATCCTTCCGCATCGGTCAGTGGATTATATTTTTCACACCCTCAATCCAAGTATTTTGGTTTGGGAAAAATTCAAAAAGATCAAATAAAAAGTTTAGCACAGCGAAAAGGAACTAGCGTTGAAGTAGAAGAAAAATGGTTAGCTCCAAACTTAGCGTATTAATACAAAACAAAGATTAAAATGAAGATTACAGACTATTTAGAACAGGCTCAAGAGACCTTATTTTCTTTTGAAATATTACCTCCTTTAAAGGGGCAGGGAATACAGTCTATTTTTGATTCCATTGATCCTCTCATGGAATTTAAGCCACCATTTATTGATGTGACCTATCACAGAGAAGAACACATCTACAAGACAAAACCCAATGGCTTATTGCAAAGGCGAGCAGTACGCAAGCGACCAGGAACAGTAGGGATATGTGCGGCTATTATGAATAAATATCAGGTGGATACCGTTCCTCATATTATTTGTGGAGGCTTCAACAAGGAAGAAACAGAAAATGCACTCATTGACTTAAACTTTTTAGGAATAGATAATGTTTTGGTTTTGCGTGGTGATCCCATCAAATCCGAAACCTATTTTAAAGCTGAGGTCGATGGTCATTCCTATGCCAGTGAATTATTACAGCAGGTTTCTAACCTAAATAAAGGGATTTTGTTAGAGCCAGAGTTGGCACAAGATTACAAAACAAATTTTTGTATTGGTGTGGCTGGTTATCCAGAAAAACATTTTGAAGCACCCAATATGAAAACAGATTTACAGTATTTGAAGCAAAAAGTAGATTTAGGTGCTGAGTATATTGTTACACAATTATTTTTTGACAATTCCAAGTACTTTGACTTTGTAAAACAATGCAGAGAGATGGGAATTGTCGTTCCTATTATACCAGGAATAAAACCCATTTATACTAAAAAGCAATTGACTGTATTGCCACAGCGATTTTATATGGATATTCCATCAGAATTGTCTGAAGGTGTAATGAAATGCAAAGACAATAAAGAAGTTCGTCAGTTTGGTGTAGAATGGGCCATAGAGCAATGCAAAGAGTTGAAAGCCAGTGGAGCACCCTGTTTGCATTTTTATACTATGGGGAATTCGGATAATATTTATAAGATAGCTTCGGAATTATTTTAAGCCGTAAGTTCTTGAAAATAAGATTCTAAATCAACTTTATTTTCTTTTAAAGTGGATAACATTTCATCGGCGACTATTTTACCATTGTTAATGATGATAACACGGTTGCACATTTTTTCAACTTCTTGCATAATGTGAGTCGAAAGCATAACAGTTTTATCTTTGCCACTTTCTTTGATGAGGTTTCTTATTTCAACCAACTGATTGGGGTCTAAGCCTGTGGTAGGTTCGTCCAAAATAAGCACTTCAGGATTATGAATTAAAGCGGCCGCTAATCCTACTCGCTGTCTGTATCCTTTGGATAATTGCCCAATTTTTTTGTGTTGTTCTGGGATTAAACCAGTTAACTCAATCATCTCTTGGACGCGGTCTTTTGGACAAGAATAAATATCTGCAATAAAAGCAAGATATTCTTTAATATACATTTCCAAATAAAGGGGGTTATGCTCTGGCAAATAGCCAACTTTTTGGCGTATTGCAATAGAATCTTCTTCTACATTTTCGGCACATACTTTAACATGGCCTTGATCAGCATTCAGATAAGTCGTAATAATTTTCATTAAGGTGGATTTTCCAGCACCATTGGGGCCAAGAAAACCAACAATTTCTCCTTTTTTAACCTCAAATGAAACGGATTCTAGAGCTGCTTGTTCGCCATAGTATTTGCTTACTTCTTTAACTTCAATAGACATAGTGCGAAGATAAGCCAATTGACTTAATTTTTTATCACTCCAAAACGAATCATTTCATCGTAACTTAACTAATGGATAGAATCCGCTTTGGCTGCGCGCAGCGTAAACCAGTAAAAAGAACTGTCCATTTCTATGGTTTTATAAAAATCTAGAAACAGAAAGTGCAAGCTATCCCCTCTAGGAAAATAAACACCATCAGTAGTGCCATCCCTCCAAGAATGAACGCCTAATTTAGCACCTTCTTCTACATGTCTTTTGTCGCCTGCAAGAAAAAAATCTACCCCTCCAGACGCAATAATGGATTGGGAGGACGCATAAGTATTTAGCTTTTTTTGGTGAATCAAATAACAGGATTTTATGTTGTATTCATCGTCAACGGAGCCAGGGACATCTTCAAGGCATAAGGTCGATAAATGAGGATTTTTATGAATAATTTTCTCTAACCTATGATGAGCTTTTTTGCCGAGTAGTCCATTCACAAATGCGGTATCGTTACTTATTTCGAATTGGGCAGATTTTTCGCCATATCGTACATAATGACAGATTTCGCACTGACTGAACAAAACACTTAGGGCAATTAGAAATAACAGCTTTTTCATGGTTTTTAATTTCATTTCAAATATACGAAAAGGGAATAGACAAATAAGATGGTTATATTTGTCACAATGCAAGGAACAGTCATAAAATCTACCGGGAGTTGGTATATCGTAAAGACGGAGGAAGGTCAATTATTGAATTGTCGTATCCGTGGAAAGTTTCGAATGCAAGATATTAAAAGCACCAATCCTATTGTTGTTGGAGATAAGGTGTTGTTGAGTCAAGAGGAAGAGTCTTTTCTTATTGATGAGTTATACGATAGAAAAAATATTATAGTTCGTAAATCAGTAAATCTGTCCAAGCAAACCCACATTATTGCTTCAAATATTGACCAAGCTATACTGATGGTAAGCATGAAAAGCCCACTAACTTCAACAGGTTTTATTGATCGTTTTTTGGTGTCAGCACAAGCCTATGGAGTTGAGGTTGTTATATTTTTTAATAAAGTTGATTTGTATGACGAGCCTATTTTAGTTCAATTAGAAGAGCGGCGTTCAGTCTATGAAAAAATAGGTTATCGCTGTTTCACTAAAAGTATCCTTAATGATGATTTGTCCGATGTAAAAGCATTCATGAAAGGGAAGGTAAATGTGATTTCTGGTCACTCCGGAGTCGGTAAGTCTACCTTATTAAATAAGATACAACCGGACTTGAATATCCATACTCAAGAGGTGTCCGAGCAACATCAGCAAGGGCAACACACCACTACCTTTTCTGAGATGCACGACTTAGAATTCGGAGCTTCTATTATTGATACACCTGGTGTTAGAGGTTTCGGATTGATTGAAATGGATAAGTACGAATTAGGTGATTATTTTATCGAGTTTTTTAAGCTTAAGTCGGAATGTAAGTTCAATAATTGTTTGCATATCAATGAACCTAATTGTGCTATTAAATTAGCCCTTGAAAATGGCGAGATAGCAGCTTCTCGATATAAGAATTACCTCAGTATGCTGGAGCAAGACGATGAAAGTTTTAGAGTAAACCGTTATGAGCAATGAGGGTAGTTATTCAAAGAGTTTCTGAGGCATCAGTAAGTATTGAGGGTCAAATACACAGTCAAATACAGTACGGTTTACTGATTCTTTTGGGAATAGAGAATGAAGACGATTCATCAGACGCTGAATGGCTATCTAAAAAAATAGCTAATCTTCGTATTTTCTCTGATGAAAATGGTCAAATGAATAAATCCATAATTGATGTTCAAGGGGAGGTATTGGTGGTTAGTCAGTTTACTTTACACGCCAAAACCAAGAAAGGTAATCGCCCTTCTTTTATTGAGGCAGCACGGCCAGAACAAGCTATTCCTCTTTATGAAAACTTTGTTAAACGATTAAGTTTGGATGCTCAAAGTCAAGTTTTGACTGGTCAATTTGGCGCAAATATGCAAGTTAGACTGTGTAATGATGGACCAGTTACAATATTAATCGATTCAAAAAATAAAGAATAATGCCAATAGAACAATTACAACAAGAGGTAGATAAGTGGATTAAACAATATGGTGTTCGTTATTTCAATGAGTTAACTAATATGGCTATTCTTTCTGAAGAAGTGGGTGAGGTAGCTCGAGTTATAGCTCGTCAGTATGGGGAACAATCGATTAAAGAAAGCGATAATACTGATTTGGGTGAAGAGTTGGCAGATGTTCTTTTTGTTGTTTTGTGTTTGGCGAATCAAACGGGCACGAATTTGCAAGATGCATTTGATAAAAAACTTAAAATAAAAACAGAAAGAGATGCTAATCGGCACACAAATAATTCCAAGTTGAAATAATTATCTATATTTGGTATATATTTCCTTAAATGAAATGTACATGAATACTTATTTAATACCGCTTAATAGCTTTCTATTTTATTTGTCTTCTATTTTACTTTTTTGAAATATTTTTAGTTTACTTTAAGTGTAATTTTTAAACCTTAATTCATGAAAGACATTGTATCGTTTAATTATTCTATTCGTTTTAGGATAGTATTTTCTCTATTAACATTTGGTTTTTTATTAGCATTTCTTTTATCAAAGCAATCCCTAATTATGTTGATGATTTTTCTAAACATGGTATACATTAATGTTATGTATTTTAACACACCTGCCTTGTCAATTGCTGATGGTAAAATACATCAACATTCTTTTAATTCTACTACATTATTTATTGAAAATCTCGAAGAAATTATTGATGAAGATAAAACAATTACTTTATTGACTTCTGATGACAAAATGATTGTAAATAAATTTTTATTTGATGAAAAATCAAGATTGAAGTTGGAAGAATTTTGCGAAAAAATATTGGTAAAATAAGATGAGTGAAATCGTAATTTATTATTCCAAAGTTTATAGATTTTGGTGGTCTATTATTTTTGCGTCAATTGCACTAATTTATTTGCTAATTTTTATTTTTTTGAGCTTAGAGATACATTATGTTTTTCATATCATCTCAGCTATCTATTTTAGTTTATTGACATGGGCTACATATAAACCGTATTTAAAAATTAAAGATGGTAAAATATGGACTACATCTTGTTTATTTAATTCTTTTAAAGAGAGAGATTTAAAAGAGGTTATTATAAATAATAAAAATTATATATTCAAACTAAAGCACTATCGCTTTATTGTTGGAGTCCAATTTATGGATGAAGAGGATAATATCAAATTGAAAAAATTCTTGAGAGAAAAAAATATTTTAATAGAGCCAGCTTCCTTATTCTAGAAAGTCAATTAACTTCTTAGTGCCTTAGCCTTTTCTTTGGCTTTTTCGTTTCTTTCAATGGTATGTGTTGGTCTTTTCCACTTTATATTTCCTTTAGTTGAAAGACATTTTTTATAATTATCATTTGTTATTGGCTGATCACCATCGACAAATGGTGCTTTTGGAGTAATACCTAAAATATCAAACAGTTTCATATCTTGGTTAATGTCAGGATTTGGAGTGGTAAGCAATTTGTCGCCAGCAAAGATAGATGAAGCACCTGACATAAAACATAAGGCTTGTCCTTCATCTGACATTTCTGTTCTACCAGCCGATAGCCTTACAACAGACTCCGGCATTACAATTCGTGTAGTAGCTACCATACGAACCATTTCCCAGATGGAAACAGTTTCTTGGTCTTCTAAGGGAGTGCCTTCAACAGCTACTAAAGCGTTAATTGGAACCGATTTAGGTTGTGGATTCATATTGGCTAAAGTCAAGAGCATTCCGCATCTGTCCTCAGCAGATTCGCCCATTCCAATAATTCCGCCAGAACAAACACTTATTCCAGCTTTGGAAGCATTTTCAATTGTTTTAACTCTATCGTCAAATTCACGTGTTGAGATAATTTCTTTGTAGTGTTCTTTCGAAGTATCCAAGTTGTGGTTATAAGCATACAGCCCAGCATCAGCTAGTCGTTGAGCTTGTTCTTCAGTCATCATGCCTAAAGTACAACACACTTCCATATCAAGACCATTAACAGTCTGTACCATTTCAAGAACTTGGTCAAACTCTTCATTATTTTGAATATTTCTCCAAGCTGCTCCCATACACAATCGAGATGATCCATTAGCTTTTGCTCTTAGAGCTTGAGCTTTCACATGTGAAACACTCATTAAGTCGTTAGTTTCAATATCCGTGTGATACCTTGCAGCTTGTGGACAATAGCCACAATCTTCTGAACATCCGCCAGTTTTAATAGAGAGGAGAGTGCTAATTTGAACTTCCAATGGATTGTGATGTTGACGGTGAGTTTGAGCAGCTTCAAAAATCAACTCCATTAAGGGCTTTTTATAGATTTCTAAAATCTTATCGATTGTCCAGCTATTATTCATAATCGTTGAATTTATATAACAAATATAGTTTTTAATCTGTCTTTTTAACTATGATGCTTACAGCATTTCCGCCAAATCCTACGGCATTGATAAGTATAGTTTTTGGCATGCTTTTTTCTTGAGTAACTTCCGTTTGATATGGGAATTTTATTAGGCGTTTTCGATTAAGCATTTCTACAGCCAAATCTAAACTTAAGCCACCAGATGCTCCAAAAGTATGTCCGCTTTGGTGTTTAGTGCTTATTAAATGTGGAGTGTTCGATCCAAATACAGATTTAATGGCTTTGTATTCGGATTCATCACCTTTTATAGTTCCAGGTGCATGCATAACAATTGCATCAACTGTTTTTAGTTCACTGTCAAATAGAGCCATTTCCATGCTTTTTCGTAAACAGTGAGCATCTGCTGATAAAGAGGCAGGGTGTTCTATCTTTTCTGTAGCATAGCCTAAGCCTATTATCTTAGCTAAGTGTTGTTGTCCATTGTCGGCTTCTAAACAAAATGCACTTGCACCTTCACCAAGGACCATATTGTTTTTAGTATTTCCCTTTTTCATTGGGCTACAATACCATTCAGATGTATTTTTACTGTAAATACTCAAGGATCTCATTTGAGAAATAGTAAAGTCGGTAAGCGGTGCTTCAGTTCCTCCAGCAATAAATTTATCAGTCATTCCACTTTTTATCCATACACAAGCGTTTAAAATGGAGTGAAGTGCTGTACTACAAGTAATAGAATGTGTTAGTGTAGCCCCATTAGAAGCAAAATCAAAAGCCATCCAGGATGAAATATTTCCTAATGTGGTAGTCGGAGATACTAGTGGAGAAATTCTCTTTTTTGGAGAGTTGATAAAGTGTTCGTGATATTTTTCAAATAATTGTGTTGCTCCTCTTGACGAGCCCATATTGATGCCGACTCTTGAAAGGTCAGACCATTTGGATTTAGACAAGGCGTCTCTGCCTACTAAAATTGCCATCAATACACTTTTATCTAATCTTCTGTAGTGCGGGTCTTCTTTTCTTAAATTATCAATCAGTAATTGTGTTTTTTCTTGTAATCTGCCAGTTGGTGTATCCATATCATTAAAGCAACATATAGATAAGCAAGTCGATTCTCTTTGATAATTCTTCCATACTTCATCACTTTCATGCCCCAAAGCGGATAAGCTAGATTTTGATGTGATAAGTATTGATTGCATAGCTCAAAGATACGACTATTCAACTTTTTCTAAAGCTGAAAGAATGCTTTTGTAAACCTTTTTTAATTCCGATTCTTTGATGCAGTAGGGAGGGATAGTATAAATAACATTTCCTAGAGGACGTAGAATAACACCTTCTTCAATAAAATGATTGTAAAGCATATTTTTCACATTGCTTGAGTAGCCTGTTTCTGAAGTATGAATATCCATTGCAAGAATAGTACCGGTTTGTCTGATGTTTTTTAGCATTGGATGATTTTGTATTGTCAACGCAAAGGCTTTGTGTTGTTCTGAAATGTGGGTAATACTATTTTGACATTCTTGTTTTTCTAGTAACTCTAAACTTGCTATGGCAGCCGTGCATCCAATCGGGTTAGCAGTGAAGGAATGACCATGTAAAAATGCTTTACTTAGTGAATCGTCTAAAAAAGACGAGTAAATTTCATTAGAACAAGTGGTAATAGAAAGGGGGAGTGTTCCGCCAGTAAGACTCTTGGATAAACACATGAAATCTACTTGTTCTTTTAGCTGGTTACAAGCGAAAACTGTTCCCGTTCTGCCAAAGCCAGTCATTACTTCATCTGCAATGCAAAGAACATTGTATTCTCTACAAAGACTAATCATTTTGTCTAGAGTGGAAGCGGAATACATTCTCATTCCAGAAGCACCTTGAACAAGAGGTTCAAAAATAAAGCATGCTACATTTCCATTTTCTAGTTCTTTCTTTAGAGCCGATAGTGTTTTTTCTTCATCAGAAGGAAAAGGCAGGTGGTTTACTGAAAATAAATAATCCTCAAAGGGTTGAGAAAAGATACTCTTAGCTCCTGCAGACATTGCACCAAAAGTTTCGCCATGATAACCACCTTCCAGTGCAAGTATTCGTTGTCTTTTCTCTCCTTTATTTTTCCAATACTGAATGCTCATTTTTAAAGCTATCTCTATAGCTGAAGAGCCATCTCCCGAGAAGAAAAACTTATGTTGATTATCTGGTAAATGGCGACTCAGTTTTTCGCAGAGGTCAGTAGCAGGTTTGTGCGTAAAGCCAGCAAATAGAACATGCTCTAATTCTAAAAGTTGTTCACTTATTTTTTTTGCAATATAAGGATGAGAATGTCCATGAACATTTACCCACCATGAAGAAATAGCGTCAATATATTCTTTGCCATTCTCGTCGAATAATAAAGTGCCTTTTCCCTTAACAATTGGAATGGGAGTAGGTGCAGTTTTCATTTGAGTGAAAGGGTGCCAAATATATTTTTTATCGTTTTTGGAAATACTCATTAGAACACTGCTTTTAATTGTTCAGCAATTTCTTTTATACTTGATTGGTCAACAGTTTCTAATAATGGAATTCTACCTAAACAGTGTAATCCGCTTTTTGATAAAATAATATGCTCAGTATCACTGTTTTCATCACCGTTAAAAAGAATGCCTTTAATAGGGATATTTCTACTTTTTAACGCTTCTATGCTTAGTAATGTATGATTTATACTTCCCAAATAATGTTGGCTAATTAATATGACTTCAACATTTAATTCTTTAATCAAATCTATTATACATCCTTCATTATTAAGTGGTACAAGAAGACCTCCAGCACCTTCAATTATAAGTGGTCTACTAGTCTCAGGGAGTTGACATTCAGATATATTTATTGTTATATTTTCAGCTTGAGCAGCTGCGTGGGGTGACATAGCCAGTTTTAATCGGAAACACTCTGGATGAAATTCACTTTTAGTATTAGAGATTAAATCACTTACTTTTTGGCTGTCAGTATATTCCAATTCGCCCGCTTGTATAGGTTTCCAGTAATTGGCCTCAAGAGCTTCTACCAATATTGCAGAAGCAATAGTTTTGCCAATTTCGGTTCCTATTCCTGTAACAAAGTACTTCATGCCGATTTATTAATTAGTTCACACAATAGTTTTATTTCTTCTTTAGTATTGAAGGAGTGGAGACAAATCCGTATTCTTTCCAAGCCTTTGCCCACTGTAGGATGGAGGATTGGTCTAACATCGAAATTACTTAGCTGTAAGTTTTCGGCAAACTGTTTTGTATTTTCATTACCTCCAATTACAATACACTGTATAGCTGATTTACTCTCAATTAAGTTAGGGTGTTTGCAGAGGTTTCTAAACAATTTTATGTTTTCATGTAATTCCTTTCTGTTGGCTGATGATAATTTATCATATGCCCATTCAATACGCTTTATAGAATGAGGAGAGAGAGCGGTTGTGTAAATAAATGGTCTTGAAAAATTTATTAAGTAATCGATAAGAATTTTATTTCCAACAACAGCAGCACCATGACTCCCTAACGCTTTGCCATAAGTGTAGATGCGTGCAAAACACTCTATTTTGTCGGTAAGACCTTGACCATTTTCTCCAAATACACCAAGTGCATGAGCTTCGTCAACAATGAGTTTTGCATTATGTTCTTGACAAATTTCTGAAATGATTTCTAGATTAGAAAAATCACCATCCATAGAGTAAACACTTTCGACAACAACAAAAATAGTTCCGCTAGCGTGTTTAATTTTTTTTTGTAGATGATTGGTATCGTTATGTCTGAATGAAAAGCTTCTGGCATTACCCAGTTTTATTCCGTCTCTTATGGATGCATGGCATAATTGGTCGTATAGAATAGTATCGTCTTTTTGAGGGACTGATGATAGTAGTCCTAAATTCGCGTTATATCCGGAATTGAACAGTAAAGCCGATTCTACATTGTGGAATTCTGCAATTTTTTGTTCTATTTTCTCATGAAGTTTGGAGTTGCCACTAATCAATCTGCTTCCAGTTGAGCCAGATTTTTCTGTGCTATTCCACTCTTCGTTTGAAAAGCCTAAATAGTCATTAGAACAGAAGTCAACTTTTGTTGTGGAAACAATCAACTGTCTTAAGGCCTTGTTATTCTGTCTTTCGACAATTTTATTTAGAAGTTTATCCTCTAGCATAACAGTTCAAATATAGCACAAAAAAAAAGGTTACTATCGCAACCTTTTTTAATTGTTTAGATTGGTATTGTTCTAGTCGGCTAGTACAATAACTTTATTGTTTTGCATTTCAATCACACCGCCATTAATTTGATAGTGTTCAGTTTTATTATTTGTGTCAATGACTCTCACTTCACCTTTTGTTAATGAAGAAATGATTGGTGCGTGATTGTTCAAAATTTCAAACCTACCAGTAACGCCTGGAAGTTGAACTGAAGTAACCTCGCCTTCAAATACTTTCTTTTCTGGTGTGATGATTTCCAATTGCATAGTCAAAAATTATTTTGCTTCAGCTAACATTTTTTCTCCCTTCTCTTTCGCCTCTTCGATGGTTCCAACAAGGTTAAAAGCAGCTTCAGGGTACTGATCCATCTCACCGTCCATAATCATGTTGAATCCTTTAATAGTGTCTTGGATGTCAACTAACACACCTTTAAGACCTGTAAATTGTTCAGCTACATGGAAAGGTTGAGATAAGAAACGCTGGACACGACGTGCTCTAGATACTGCTAGTTTGTCGTCATCAGAAAGTTCTTCCATACCAAGAATTGCAATAATATCTTGAAGCTCTTTGTAGCGTTGTAAAAGCATTTTTACTCTTTGTGCACAGTCGTAATGTTCGTCACCTACAACATCAGGAGACAAAATTCTTGATGTAGAATCTAATGGATCTACCGCAGGGTAAATACCTAATTCTGCAATCTTACGAGAAAGTACTGTAGTTGCATCTAAGTGAGCAAAGGTTGTAGCAGGAGCAGGGTCAGTTAAGTCATCCGCAGGAACATATACTGCTTGTACAGAAGTAATAGAACCATTTTTAGTTGATGTTATACGCTCTTGCATTGTTCCCATTTCAGTGGCTAATGTTGGTTGGTAACCTACTGCTGATGGCATACGACCTAATAGTGCCGACACCTCTGAACCAGCCTGTGTAAATCGGAAAATATTATCAACAAAGAATAAAACGTCACGTCCTTTTCCTTGACCGTCACCATCACGGAAGTATTCTGCAAGTGTAAGTCCAGAAAGTGCAACACGAGCACGTGCTCCTGGAGGCTCATTCATCTGACCAAATACGAAAGAAGCTTTTGAGTCGCCCATTTTTGAAGCGTCTACTTTAGATAAGTCCCATCCGCCTTCTTCCATAGAGTGTAAGAAGTCTTCACCGTAATCGATAATTCCAGACTCTAACATCTCTCTTAATAAATCGTTTCCTTCACGAGTTCTTTCTCCTACACCAGCAAATACGGATAGTCCACCGTGCCCTTTTGCAATGTTGTTAATTAACTCTTGGATAAGTACAGTTTTACCTACACCTGCACCACCAAATAGACCAATTTTACCGCCTTTAGCGTATGGTTCAATAAGGTCAATTACTTTAATACCGGTATATAATACTTCAGTAGAAGTTGAAAGGTCTTCAAATTTTGGAGCTTCTCTGTGAATAGGTAGTCCATTTTCTCTATCTAAATCGTCCATGCCGTCGATGGCATCGCCAATTACGTTAAATACACGGCCTTTAATGTGTTCTCCAGTTGGCATTTTAATTGGCGATCCAGTTGCAACAACTTCAATGCCTCTTTTTAATCCATCTGTAGAGTCCATTGAGATAGCACGCACTGTGTCTTCTCCAATATGTTGTTGGCACTCTAAAACCAGTTTTGTACCGTTCTCTTTTGTGATTTCTAGAGAATCGTAAATATCTGGTAATCCTGTTTCGTTATTTTCAAAAGTAACATCGACAACTGGGCCAATGATTTGAGAAATTTTACCTTTGCTTTTTGACATCTTTTTTATACTTAATGTAGGTTTTAATTCCGAATAATTTTGGGCAAATTTACACGAATTATTTAGTATGTCGCAAAGATTTAATCAATAAATTAATTGCTACTTTTGAACAAGGTTTTAACATTTATAATAAAAGCTAAAATTTGAAAATTTATCATTCTATTTCTGATTTTAAAAACGTAGCTCGTCCCATTCTTACAACAGGAACATTTGACGGTGTACATTTTGGTCATAAAACGATAATTAATAGATTAAAAGAAATTGCTAAAGAAGAAAATGGTGAAACCGTTTTACTTACCTTTTCTCCCCATCCAAGGATGGTGCTTTTTCCTGATGATCATCAGTTGCAATTGATTAATACTTTGGATGAAAAGATTAGTCTTCTCGAAAATGCAGGTATAGATCATTTGATTATTCATCCTTTTACCAAAGCGTTTTCTAGAATAAAATCAATGAATTTTGTGCGTGATATTATTGTGAATCAGATTAACACTCACAAGCTTGTGATTGGTTATAACCACCATTTTGGAAGAAATAGAGAAGGCTCTTTCGAGCATCTTAAAGAATTTTCCCATTTATATGGTTTTGAGGTAGAAGAAATTCCCGCTCAGCTTCTTGATGAAGTGAGTGTGAGTTCAACCAAAATTAGAAAGGCTTTACTTTTTGGCAATGTTTCAAAAGCTCATGATTATTTAGGTTATTATTATCAATTAGAAGGAACTGTTGTTAAGGGTAAAGAAATCGGAAGAACTATTGATTTTCCTACTGCCAATTTGAATATTTCTGACAATACAAAGCTCGTTCCTAAAGACGGAGTATATGCAGTCAAGGTAAGTTTTGACGGCAAACTTATGGATGGAATGATGAATATTGGTAAAAACCCTACTCTTGGAGTGAATGAACGTTCATTAGAAGTGCATATCTTTAATTTCGATGAAGACTTATATGGGCTGAAGCTACAAATAAAATTTGTTGAACGCTTGAGGGAGGAAATGACCTTTAAAAATATAGATAGTTTAAAAAAACAATTACTTATTGATAAGCAACTTGCTATTCAAGAGTTAAAATAAAAGGCAATAAAAAAGCCGTCGATTTTCGACGGCTTTTTTATTGTTTTTTGAGCAGTTTAGAAACCCAAAGTAAGTCCTAATAAGAAGTTTCGTTTTGCTTGTGGAAAATAGCCCACCATATCGTAACCGCCTTCGCTATTTGCAGAAACGAAAGCATCATCTGGTCTTGGGTCGTAACCATCCGATTTAAATCGGTAGATCCATGCGTTGTTGACGTAGTTCTCATCCAGTAAATTATTTACTTGGAGACTTAGTCTGGCTTTTTTGAAAAACGAGCTGTTGATGTTCCAAATAAAACGACCGTGGTGAACTAAATAGGCGTCTAATTTTCTATCTTGACTCGATGTATTGTCAATGTATTGCTCGTCAACATATTTGGAAATTAGTTGAATTCCCATTCTGTCATTAAATTGATAATTAAATTTACTTGCCCAAATTAGCTCTGGAGAAAAAGCAATATTAGTGTTCTCGTATTCAATTTTTTCTTGTCCCCATGTGTCCCAATTGTCTACATATTCGGTGTAGTTTGCAATTGTATTTTCACTGAATGAGATGTTTCCTGACCAGTCAATTTTACTGTTCAGCTTAACCCCCCCTTCAATTTCTATCCCTTTTCGTTCAGAGTAATCAACATTTTCTCTTGTGTATTCGCCTACATCGTTTATTTTTCCTGTTAAAATGAGCTGATTTTCATATATCATATAGTAGGCGTTAGCTGATAAAGTGAAGTTTTTCTTTGAGATTTTGTAGCCAAGTTCAGTGTCGTAAAGTGTTTCATGAACTGGCCTTGAATTTGGTGAAGAATCTACAAAGTCACTTCGATTAGGTTCTCTATTAGCAACGGCAAAAGATGCAAAAATACTCTTGGAGTCATCCAGCTGATAAAATGCGCCAAATTTTGGATTAAAGAAATCAAAATTGACAGTATCTTCTAAGGAAGCTCCATTATCATCTTTGCCAATGAAAGAATAATCAATATAGCGTTTTTGTAAATCTCCGAATAATGAAAGTTCTTCACTGTATTTATAAAGAGCTTTAGCATATACATTCAAGTCTGTTTTTATAGCATCATTATCATAATATATATGGTCAATATATCCATTACTTGCATATTCTGCCCATCTTACAACACCGTAGTGTCTACCTTCATAGGTGTTCCAGCCTCCACCAATTGTATACTCTAAATTGTCAATGCTGTTTTGGTATGAAAATACGGTTCCGTAAAAGTCATTATCGAGCCATTTTCTTCTAATTAAATTTGTGCTTGTAATAGTGTCGCTTCCAACGATAACGTTATTTAAGCCATAATCTGTAAAGTCTTCGCCTTTCTTGTATTGCTCATAATACCCTCTTCCTTTTGTGAAATGTAGTCCAAGATTAAATGATGCAGAGGGGCTCAACTGTTTGTTGTAATGCATCATGTAGTGGTCTTGCCAATAGTTATCGGTTTCATTTTCATAGGTGTAGCTGTTGAAAGTCCTAAGGCTATCATCATTAATGTAAGATAGAGGTACACCATTCCAGGCTTGATAGGTTTTTTCCTTTCCTGAAATTAATGTGAGCTTTAGAACCTCATCATTTCCGAAGTAAGCACCAGAAAGGTACAGTGATTTTAAGTCAGAAGTGGCTCTATCAATATATCCGTCAGAGGAGAGTTTTGAAAGACGTCCGTCTAGTGTAAATTTATTGGCCAAAAGACCAGAGCCAAACTCTACATTGTTTTTCAGTGTATTGTAAGACCCAATACTATTATTGGTAGTGGCGTAGGCTGTTGGGCGTAGCTTTTGAGTCCTAAGGTTTACCGTTGCACCAAAAGCACCCGCACCATTGGTTGACGTTCCAACACCTCTTTGGATTTGAATGTCTTCAACAGATGAAGTAAAGTCCGGCATATTAACCCACCATACTCCTTGAGATTCTGCGTCGTTTAGAGGAATACCATCTATGGTTACATTTATTCTAGTGGGGTCGCTACCACGCACTCTAAAACCTGTGTATCCAATGCCTGCGCCTGCGTCTGAAGTGGTTACAATAGATGGTGTCAGTGATAGCATGTATGGAATATCCTGTCCTAAATTTTGTTCTTCCAACTGTTGTTGGTCAATATTTGAATAGGACATGGGTGTTTTTTCAGAAGCTCTTAACGCTCTGATGTTGACTTCTTCTAAGTCAGGATAAATAATTAAGGTATCTGATTCTTGGGCAGATAGCCATAAAGTCGAAGCTATGAAGCTTAGGCTTAAAATAGATTTGAATGTCATCTTTTTGATAGTTTTCGTTAAACACTACCACCAACACGGAGTTGCTGATGGATAATTATGTTAAACTCCCTTCCCTTCCAAGAATTACCTTGGCAGGTTCGATGGGTATAATCTCAGCCTTAGTAGGCACCCCGTAAAGACGAGGCAAATGTACTACTCTTTTGTAAATTATATATCCAATGATTGTAAAAAATCTATAGAATCTTGAAGACGATTTTCACCGCTAATTACTGTAAAAGATTTATTTAATTCTGTAAGTTCTATATTGTATGTGTCAAAAAGCTCTTGTCTATGGTTAGGATGCTCTCTTTGTCCGTCATTAATCCAAGGGATATCAATATCGCAAAGTAGATAGTAATCGTAATGACGCTTTTCTATTTGTTTAAGAATCCACGGGTTGCATTGTCCATACTTAAACTCACTCCAGACCTTACAAACGATAAGGTCGGTGTCTAAAAAAAGGTATTTGTTGTTGGCTATTGCATTGTCCTCTAGTTCAATTTGTTTTTGTGCAATAGTGAGGATGTCATCTTCTTTATAATTACCGTTTAGGTTATCAATATATTCTCTAGCATACTCCCTTACATATGCTGTATTGAAATGATTGGCAAGTGCTTTAGTTAGGGTGCTTTTTCCGGTGCATTCTGGACCAATGATGACAATTTTTTTCATCACTAAAAGGATGGTTTTTCTTTCAAGTCGGAGTTAACTACTTTTAATGTAAACACCACTTTTTCATTGTTCAGAAAGCTACTTTTCATCTCTGTATTTACAGCATGCATAACATTATCATACTCTCCAAAGATTTGAGTACTCATCCCATTAGTTTCAATAATAATAAATGGGTAAGTACGTAGTTTTTTAATGAATTGGATAATTGAAGTTTCGTAGTTTCTATCCAAAGGATACATGCTTATTTCAACCGAGGACTTCATTCTTCACTGAAGAATTAAATTCATAAATAGATTGTGCTATTTCTTCCAGAATATGTGGTTGTTTTTCAATGCTGTTCCCTACTACAATTAAGTCTGCACCTGCTTTGCAATTAGCTATAGCCTTTTCAGCATTACAAATGCCGCCTCCAATGATTATTGGAGTATTGACAGATTGTCTGACCATTTTAATCATAGATTCAGAAATGGGCTTTGTTGCCCCGCTACCACCATCCATGAAGATTAGCTTTAAACCTAAAAGTTCACCAGCCATAGCAGTGCATGCTGCCACATCATTTTTTTCATGTGGGATAGGGGTAGTATTACTCATGTATGAAACAGTTGTTGGATTGCCACTATCAATTAGCATATAGCCTGTTGGTAGGACCTCCAATTTTGATGCTTTTAATATAGGGGCAGTAATGACTTGCTTGCCAATTAACATGTCGGCATTTCTACCAGAAATTAAGGATAAAAACAAAATGCCATCAGCATTTTCATTTACCTGCATTGTGTTGCCAGGGAAAATAACAACTGGTATATTACAATTCGATTTGATAGTTCTGATAGAATCGTTCATACTATCACTTGTAAGTAAGCTTCCGCCGATAAAAAATAAATCAACTTTTGCTTTTACTGCTCTATCAACCAACTCAGATAATTCATTTTGATTTTGTTTGTCTGGGTCAATTAGAACGGCAAATAGTTTTTTGCCCTTTGCTTTGTTTGATGATATGAAATCGTAAATTTTCATAAATGCAAATGTAGTTAATCAAAATAATACACTAACCAATGGTTTTCGAATTTTTCATAAGTTAGAGTAAATTTCTGGTTAAATATATAACATTCAATTTTACTTTCTTTAATGAATTCGATGCTCAAGTCAGTTGAAAAAGTTACCCCCCTTTCTTTGTGAATCTTATAAAGGCATTCTTTTGCTGACCAAAATAAAGTAGCTTTTTCAGAATCATTTACTTTGCTAAGTTCTTGTTTATTAAGAAATTTTGGTGCTACTTTAAGTGCTTTTTCGTTTATGTGTTCCATATCAATAGATGCAGACTTGTTTGAAATAATCACTGCAATAAAATTCTTTGAGTGAGAAATTGATATGGCTTTTCCGTTTGAAAGTAATGGAGCGCCAAATTTATCGTGACTCAATTGATAATATGGAAAGAGAATACTGATGATTTTTCTTGAAGCAAATACTTCCTTTTCCCTTTTTGAAATACCGCTTGGAGAAAGGGTATCAATTGCAGCAATTACAAGTTGATAATCGTTGGTTTTTCTATTAACTAAAAAATCGTCCATTGAGTGGCAAGTTACTCCAAAATGAGGAGTTTATTTTGTATTTTTGTACCCTAAATTTTAAAAAATGGATTCTAAAGTGAAAAAATATCCTTATAAAGTGAAAGATATTTCCCTAGCTGAATGGGGAAGAAAAGAAATTGAATTAGCACAAGCAGAAATGCCTGGTCTAATGTCTTTAAGAGAAGAGTTTGGTAAAGAAAAACCACTTAAAGGTGCTCGTATTGCGGGTTGTTTGCATATGACTATTCAAACAGCTGTTCTTATTGAAACGCTAACGGAATTAGGTGCTGAGGTAAGCTGGTCATCATGTAATATATTTTCAACTCAAGACCATGCTGCATCTGCAATAGCGGCAACTGGTGTTCCAGTTTATGCTTGGAAAGGCATGAACGAAGAAGAATTTGACTGGTGTATTGAGCAAACGCTATTTGCTTTTGAAGGAGATAAGCCATTAAATATGATACTAGACGATGGTGGTGACCTTACTAATATGGTGTTCGATAGATACCCTGAGTTGGCTGCCGGTATCAACGGACTTTCTGAAGAAACTACTACTGGTGTACTTCGTTTATTTGACAGAGAAAGAAATGGAACATTATACACTCCTGCAATAAACATTAATGATTCAGTAACCAAGTCAAAATTTGACAATAAATATGGCTGTAGAGAATCTTTAGTTGATGGTATAAGACGAGCTACTGACGTAATGATTGCTGGGAAAGTGGCTGTAGTTGCTGGCTTTGGTGATGTTGGTAAAGGTTCTGCAGAATCTCTAAGAGGTGCAGGAGCCAGAGTAATTGTAACTGAAATTGACCCAATATGTGCCTTGCAAGCAGCGATGGAAGGTTTTGAAGTGAAAAAGATGAAAGACGCAATTCCTGAGGCTGATATTGTTGTTACTGCTACAGGAAACAAAGATATCATTCATGGAGAGCATTTCGAAATGATGAAAGATAAAGCGATTGTATGTAATATCGGTCATTTTGACAATGAAATAGATGTAGCTTGGTTAAATGATAATTGGGGAAGTTCAAAAGATACTATTAAGCCTCAAGTAGATAAATACACTGTTGGCGATCACGATATTATTTTGTTAGCTGAAGGAAGATTAATCAATCTTGGATGTGCTACTGGTCATCCATCATTTGTAATGTCAGCTTCCTTTACAAACCAAGTTATAGCACAGATGGAATTGTGGAGTAACATCGAGAACTATGAGAAAAAAGTTTACACACTTCCAAAGCATCTTGATGAAAAAGTAGCGCGTTTACATTTAGCGAAAATCGGCGTGGAGCTTGACGAGTTAAATAAAGAACAAGCAGATTATATTGGAGTGCCACAGGACGGTCCTTACAAACCTGACTATTACAGGTACTAACCATACTTAAATATATTTATTTATGTAGGCTTTGCTTTTTAATAAGTGAAGCCTACTTTAGTTTGAGACCGTTATATAATTACCGTCAAATGAGGTGAAGTATTGTTTTAACGGAAGAAGGGCGGGTCCACTGAAAGGTGTTCCATCATCTAGTAAAAAACGTGAAGTGCAGCAGCTGTCCACCAAATACACAGGATTAAGGTCATCGTTGAACTCAACTACTTCACAACTGTTGGAAGGTCGGTAACTACACGTTCTTTCGTAAGCAACATACTCGTTGCTATTTTTGTGATATATAATGATACCTCTAACGCCATAATTATCGTTGGTGTAAATAGCACTACCTACACCTCCAATTTCAGAGGCTTGAATTCTAAAGTTAACATATACTTCAGGAATAGTATTCTCATCTTTAGTGCAAGAAATAAGAATAAAAAAGAATATAAGAATATGATAGAATTTATTCATGATAGGGTTTAATTTTGATAGTGTAAGATTACAATTTTTTCCTCTAATCTATTAGTTAATTTTTATTTAATGTCTATATTTACGAACTTTATCATAAAGCAGAATATGAATAGAATTTTATAAAACTATGTTCAAAAATTTTTACTTGCTTGTAGTGGGCTTTATTTTCACAGCTACCACAGTTTTCGCCCAGTCGGGCTCCTTAGAGGGAAAAATCACAGATAAAAATACAGGAGAGCCAGTTCCTTTTGCAAACGTTGTTGCCAAAAGAAATGGTAACCAAATTGCGGGGGTCACATCTGATTTTGATGGAAACTACACCATTAAGCCTCTTGATCCTGGTACATATGATATTTCAGTATCTTTTGTAGGTTACGGTCAGGTTAGTCTAGAAGGTATTGTTGTTTCTTCTAACAAAATTACATTTAGAGATGTTAAAATTTCTGAAGGTATTGATATTGAAGAGGTTGTTATTAAAGATGAAAAGCCTCTACTTGACCCTGATAATCTAGGAGGTAAAACAGTGACTAGTGAAGAAATAAAAGCTATGCCAACTCGTAGTGTAGCATCTGTAGCTGCAACTGCCGCCGGTGTTTATCAAAGCGATGAAGGTTCTAGTCTTAACGTAAGAGGTTCTAGATCTGAAGCTACCGATTATTATGTAGATGGTATTAAGGTAAGAGGAAGTTTAGCCTTGCCACAAAGTGCTATTGAGCAAATTACAGTTATGTCAAGTGGATTATCTGCAATGTATGGTGACGCAACTGGAGGTATTATTAGTGTAACATCTAAAGGGCCATCAAATCAATTATTTGGAGGTGCCGAGATAGTAAGTTCTCATTTATTCGATGATTATAATTACGGTCTTGTTGGATTCAGCCTTTCAGGTCCTATATATAAGGAAATCAAAGAGGATGGTTCTAAAGGACGAGCAATCTTAGGGTATTTCCTTGCTGGTGAAGGTCGAAACATTGATGATGGCAGTCCATCAGCAGTAGGTATTTGGAAAATTAAAGACGACAGTTTCCAAAGATTAAAAGACAACTTATTTGTAGCAGTACCTAATCAACAAAGCTCTACAGTTGGTTTATTAAGTAATGCTACCTTTTTGAGGGCTGACGATTTCGAAAACCTTCAAGCTAAACAAAACACGAACAACAGTGGATTCAGTCTTTCAGGTAAAATTGACTTTAAGCCAACCTTAAAAACTAACTTATCTATTGGTGGTGCAGTTAACCATACTGTTAATAACCCATTCATTTATAATTACTCTTTATTAAATTGGGATAATAACCCAGAGGAAGAAACTAATACTTGGAGAGTATATACCCGTTTTACTCAGCGGTTTGGTTCTCAAGAAGGAGATGAAGAGTCGGCTTCTACAATTAAAAATGCATTCTATTCTATTTCTGCAGATTATACTAAAAATGATTTTGAAAGAAGAAACAGAAACCACGGAGATAATTTATTTAGATATGGACATATAGGTAAATTTAACTCCTATAAAGACAAGTTCTATTACTTTGGTGAAGATACAGCTTCGGGAAGATCAGGTTTTATTCATGGAGCCTTTATTGATACATTATTAACCTTTGACGGTTCTAATACATCTAATCTTGATTTAGCGGCTTATACTCAGCAATATTATGACCTTTTTGAAGAAAACGAACTACAGAGTTTATCCTTTGGTGGTAGTGGACAAAGAGGTATTATTAGGACATTTAACGATTTAGGAGAACTGGGACTCCTTAATGGTGATGGCCCAAGAAGTGTGTACTCTTTATTTTATAACTACGGAGACCAGTATAGTTCTTACGGTAAACAACAACTAGAGCAGTTCTCTATGAAAGCCACAGGTTCAGCTGATATAAAAGACCATGCTATTCAGTTTGGATTTGAATATGAAAAAAGAACGGATAGAAGTTGGTTTACTAACCCTAATGGATTGTGGACCTTAGGCCGTCAGTTAGCAAACTTCCACATTCAAGAGTTAGATTTAGCAAACCCATACATTATAGAGAATGGAACATTCGATACTATATACTATGATAGGTTGAATAATAAAGAAGCTCAAAGTAGATTTGACTGGAGTTTGAGAGAGAAATTCAATATAGGAGAAATCGAATACATTGATATTGATTCATTTGACCCTGATGCTCTATCAATTGACATGTTTAGTGCCGATGAACTAAATGAAAACGGTTTAGTTGGATATTATGGATATGACTATAAAGGAGATTTATTGACTTCATCCTCATCCATTGAAGACTTTTTCTATGAAAGAGTAGATAGAGATGGCGATGGTGTTGAAGATGACTTTGTTAGAAATATTGGAGCTTTTGAACCTATTTACACTGCGGGTTATATACAAGATAAGTTTGCCTTTGATGATTTGATATTTAATGTTGGTGTTCGAGTTGATCGTTTTGACGCTAACCAATCTGTTTTATCTGATCCATACAGTTTATATCAAACGTATACTGCAGGTTCGAGTGCCGATTTACTTACGAATGGCGATTACGTTAAACCATCAAGCATTGGTGATGATTATGTCGTGTATGTAAATGATTTGGAAAACCCTACTGAAGTAGTTGGTTATAGAAACGGTGAAGAGTGGTTTGACCAAAATGGAGAATTAATCGTTGACCCAAAATCTATCGCACAATCCACAACAACTGGTCAGATTACGCCATATTTAGTGAATCCAGAAGACAGTATTCCAGTATTCTCTGATTATGATCCTGAGACTGTTTTTTCACCACGTATTTCGTTTTCGTTCCCAATTTCGGATGAAGCGCAATTCTTTGCTCACTACGATGTAGTTACTCAAAGACCACCATCAGGAAACCGATTAGAGCCTATTGACTATCTATATATTGAAGATAGGGTGGGTGCACTTATTAATAATCCAAACCTAAAAGCTGAAAAAACAGTGGATTTTGAATTGGGTTTTGCTCAAACGCTTAACTTAAAATCCTCTCTAACACTATCAGCGTTTTATAGAGAGTTAAGAGATATGATTCAGATTGTGAAAACAAACTATTCATACCCTGTTTCTTACCTTACTTATGGTAATATTGACTTTGGAACTGTTAAAGGGATGTCTGCTACTTATGATATGAGAAGAAGTGGAAACGTTACTTTATCAGCCAACTATACCTTGCAATTCGCTGACGGTACAGGTTCATCCTCTTCATCTGGATTAAGTTTAGTAAATACAGGACAACCTAACTTAAGAACAACAATTCCTTTGAGTTATGATCAGAGACATGCCTTCAACGTAAGTATGGACTATAGATATGGAAGCGGGAAAGATTATACAGGACCCGTATTGTTTAAGAAACAAATATTTGCAAACGCTGGAGCTAACTTTGTAGTCATTGCAGGTTCTGGTACACCATACTCTAGACAGTCGAACATTACACAAGAAGGTGCTTTTGGAATTAACGATCGTTCAACATTAGAAGGAAGCCTTAATGGCTCAAGATTACCATGGACTGTTCGAATTAATACTAAAATCAATAAACGATTTACCATGGATGTTGGTCAGTTAGACAATAAAAGAACTTTAGGCTTTAATGTTTATTTACAAGTTCAAAACTTGCTAAACACTAAAAACATAAGATCTGTGTATCGTGCAACAGGTAATCCAGATGATGATGGTTACTTATCTGATGCATCTGCACAAACAGATATTCAGGGGCAGAACGACCCTCAATCCTTTATTGACATGTACAGAATTAAAATTGATAACCCTTCTAATTACAGCTTACCGAGATTGGCAAGATTGGGAATAGAAATTAACTTTTAGTCTAAAAAATAATAGACATGAATAAAATAGTATTAATAGTTTTAGCAGGTATATCTTCACTAACATTACTTGCAAAAGAAAATGTAGGAAACACGTCTACTTCAACTTCACAGTCTAGCTTAGCTAGAGTTGCTGCTGATTGCACCCCCTCTCAAGCGAAGACAGACCTGAACATAAATAATGTTCGTACAACCATTATGGGAGCAGCCGATATGTGGTGGAACTTAAGTGACGCTAGATATGAGATTCCTAAAAATAGTAATAAACATTCCATGTTTGCTGGTGCACTTTGGATAGCTGGTATTGATGCTGGTGAGCAGTTAAAAGCAGCTGCAATGACTTATCGTCAGACTGGTAATGACTTTTGGACTGGACCTCTTGATCCTTCTGGTGAAATAGATGCTGAAACGTGTGATGAATACGACAAGCATTTTGCTATAACCAGACAAGAAGTAGATGAATTCATTGCGTGGTTTAGTGATAATGATGCCTATCCTGATTATTCTATTCCATTGTCTATCCTTAACTGGCCTGGAAATGGTGTTGATGGCGACTATCAGTTCTTAGCACCATATTTTGATGCTAACGATGATGGCGAGTATAACCCTAGCGATGGTGACTACCCAAAATATGACATTGAAGGTAATCTAGATTGTAACAGTGACGACCTAATATATGGTGACCAAACTTTATATTGGCTATTTAACGATAAAGGAAATATTCACTCAGAAACTGGTGCTGACCCTATTGGTTTAGAAATTCGTGCTCAAGCGTTTGCCTTTGCCACTAATGATGAAATCAATAATATGACTTTCTACAACTACAAAATCATTAACAGAGCAACTATTCAACTTAAAGATGCTTATTTCGGACAATGGGTTGATCCGGATTTAGGCAAATATGATGACGATTATGTTGGTTGTGATGTAGCACGTGGTTTTGGATATTGTTACAATGGTGATGATGTGGATGAAGGTGCAACTGGATATGGTGCAACACCTCCAGCTATTGGTGTAGACTTCTTCCAAGGACCTTTAGCTGATGCTGATGACGGGATAGATAACGACCGTGATAGTATCATTGATGAGCCAGGCGAACAAGCCATCATGTCTCGTTTTGTATATTATAACAATGACTTTACAAATCAAGGAAACCCTGAAAATGGACAACATATCTATAACTACCTAATTGGTAAATGGAAAAATGGTCTTGAAATTACCTATGGTGGTGATGGTGTAAATGGTTCTACTCCAGCAAAGTTTATGTTCCCTGGTGATACCGATCCTTATGGATGGGGTACGGATGGTCTTATCACTTCAGACTCTTGGGATGATCCAGATGGATGGACAGAGAAAACTGAAGGTAACACGCCTGCTGATAGACGATTTGTTCAATCTGCCGGTCCTTTTACGCTTGAGCCAGGAGCAGTAAATAGAATTACAACGGGTGTTGTATGGGCAAGAGCAACATCGGGGGATAATTTAGCATCAGTTGAGTTAATTAGACTTGCAGATGATAAAGCACAAGCATTATTTGATAACTGCTTTAAAGTATTGAATGGTCCTGACGCTCCAGATATCGAGATTGTAGAGCTTGATAGAGAGTTAGTTCTTAATTTATCTAATGGACCAACATCAAACAACTTTTTAGAGAGCTACATTGAGCTAGATCCTTTGATTATTTCTCCACCAGGTGAAAGTTGGGATCCTTATTACAGATTCCAAGGATACCAGTTGTATCAATTAAGTGCGGCTTCTGTGAGTGTAACAGACTTAGATAACCCTGATTTAGCACGATTGGTTTTCCAATCTGATATAAAAGATTCTGTGGAAAATCTTATCAATTATAACTTTGATGTATCTATTGGTGCAAACGTGCCAACCTTAGAGGTTTCTGGCTCTGATTTAGGAATAACAAATTCTATTCATATTACAGAAGACCAGTTTGCTACAGGCAATAAAGATTTAGTAAACAATCAAACCTATTACTTTATGGGTGTTGCATACGGCTATAATAACTATAAAGAATACGACCCAACTAATCCAGCCTTTTTAGATGGTCAACAAAGACCTTATAAAGCTGGTCGTAAGAATATTAAGGTATACTCAGCCATTCCTCATAAACCTTTCACATCTGTAATGAATGCAGAGGTTGGTGATGGTATAGAAGTAACCAAAATATATGGAGCTGGAAATGGTGGATTTGAATTACAGTTAACCGAAGAAACAGAAAATGAGATAATGAGTTCGTCCTCAAATGCTACTAATGAGCCAACTTATCAAGCAAATTTTGGTCCAGTTGATTTGAAAGTAATAGACCCCCGTTATTTAACTCAATCGGACTTCGCCTTAAAGATGTATGGAGAGGTGTATAACGCTTCATTGTCTGATCCTAGACACATAGTGTTAGACGAGGCTAAATCAAAGTGGGAGTTGGTAAACCTTACTACTTCTGAAAGTTTTGTAGCAGATGCTAATATCAGTTCTGGTAATCAGCAATTATTCTCAAACCTTGGATTTTCTGTAGAAATTGAACAAAAAAATCCTGCTGATTGGGATTATCAAAGTAATTCAGCCAGCTATGAAGAGAACAATGGGCTTATTTCTTCATCTATTGAGTTTGCTAATGAATATAACCCTTGGTTAACTGGTGTTCGTGATGTTGATGAGGAGGATGGAGAAACTTCTCTTACTAATACTTATCTATGGGGTAGAAACTGGATTCATGCCGGTTCCTATTCAACAGCTGCTACTAATGTATTTAACGATATAGAAGGTGATCCAGATGGTGTCTTTGAAGATGTTGTTAATGGAACGTGGGCTCCTTACAGATTGGTGTCTTACTACAAAGACGGTCCAGGATACGATAATACATCTGTCTTTACGGATAATCACCCAATAGCTCAAACAGGTAATAGATTACGTTCTTTGCAAAGTGTGAAGGTAGTTTACACCAGTGACAAATCGAAGTGGTCTAGATGTGTAGTCTTAGAATCACAAGATGATCCTTTGTATTCCGAGGGTGGTGTTGCTAAGTTAGACCTTAGAGCTGCCGAATCTGTAGACAAAGAAGGTGCTCCTGACGGAACAGGAACAGGAATGGGATGGTTCCCTGGATACGCTATTAACAAAGAAACTGGAGAGCGTTTGAACATTATGTTTGCTGAGGATTCTTGGTTGTCTTCTGATAATGGTAACGATATGAAGTGGAACCCTAGTTCAAGGGTACAAACTCAAGTGCCAACATGGGCAAACGGAAGTTATTTCTTAGGTGGGAAACACTTCGTTTATGTTCATTCATCTAAATACGATGAATGTGAAGCAGCTAAAACAGCTCTGACAACAAATGTAAATACGAAGCGTCAGTTCTTCCAAGAGATGATGTGGGTATCTGTTCCTTTACTAAACGAAGGCTATGAGCTATTATCTTCTGACGTTTCTATCAATATAGATGTTGCAAGGGAATATAGAGAAATGAATGATGTGGATGAAACAGTCAATACGGATAACATTACAATTACTACATCAGCTACTCAGCTTAAAGATTACTTGAGTAATTATGACCAATTATATGCTTATGAAATCACTTCAATTTCTGCTTCTGACTCTGTCAAAGTAAATAACGAATGGAGAGCAGTTAATTCACTTGGCGATATCTACTACGTTGATGAGGTAAGTGGTGGTACTCAATCTAATCCAGTGACTATGTCAGTGAGCTACAAAAAAGTAAACTACCCTAATTATCGCTTCTCAACCGCTGGTATTGCACCAACAATTTTGACTGAGGAAAGTCAAGTAGATTCTGTAATGGATTTAATAAATGTAGTTCCAAATCCATACTATGCTTATTCTACTTATGAAGGAGTTGAAAATGGAGGTCAGTTAGACTCAAGAGTTAGATTAACCAATCTGCCTGCAGAATGTATAATTTCTATTTACAGTTTAGACGGTTCATTAGTTAAAAAGCTTACAAAAGACAGTGAAGGCTCGGCAACTATTGATTGGGATTTGAAAAATCAAAAAGGCATTCCTATTTCAAGTGGAGCATATATTATCAATGTAAGTGTTCCTAGCTTAGGAAAAGAAAAGAATTTAAAATGGTTTGGTGTGTTACGTCCAATTGACCTAGACACCTTTTAATATTTATACTGTATGAAAATGATACAATCGCTTAAACATTTTGGGATTATACTATTTGCATGTTTTTTAACAACAGATTTATCCGCTGGTAACCCAGACCGTGTGGGTTCTGCTGGTGCAAGTCAGTTGTTAATTAATCCTTGGGCTAGATCTTCTGGTTGGGGAGGTGCTAACATCGCTTCAGTAAGAGGGTTAGAATCACTTTACGGCAACGTAGCTGGTTTAGCATTTACTGAAAAAACGGAGTTAATTTTTTCCAGAACATCATGGTTAGCCGATATTCCTATTAACTCATTTGGTTTTTCTCAACGATTGAACGAAACTTCTGTATTAGCTTTAGGTATTACATCTATCTCTATTGCCGATATTGTTAGAACTACAGAATTATTACCAGATGGCGGATTAGGTACATATTCTATATCTGCAACTAATATTAATCTTGCTTATTCTAAAGCATTTTCAAATAGTATCTTTGGAGGCTTTGTTTTTAAATCTATTGTAGAAGGAACATCTGATGTTAGTGCAGGCGGCATTGCATTAGATGCAGGTATCCAATATGTAACTGGTAATAGTGACCATATCAAATTTGGTATTGCCCTTAAAAATGTAGGTCCAACAATGATATTTGATGGTGACGGTATATCCTTTAGAGGAAATGCTCCAGATGAAGAGTATACAATGACTCTTGAGCACCGAACTGATGCTTTTGAATTGCCTTCATTATTAAATATTGGTTTAGCATATGACTTTCAGTTATTGCCTGATAATCATAGATTAACAACTGCTGGTACATTTACCTCTAATTCATTTAAGAATGACCAATATAGAGTTGGTTTGGAGTATTCTTACAAAGATTTAGTGATGATTAGAGGTGGATACGTTTATGAAAATGAAATTGCTGATGGTAGTGTAGACTTAACTGGTCCAACAGCAGGTTTTACGGTTGAATTACCATTATCTGGTGAAACAACTTTTGGTATTGATTTCTCAATGAGACCATCAGAACACTTTGGTTTATTAAATACCATAGGTGTCCGCATAGACCTATAATTAAAATAAAATTTATAATTTAGTAAGGAGAGAAGGCTATAAAGGTCTTCTCTTTTGACTTATTTTAACGCATGTAATTATGTCAGATATTGTATATTATACAGAAGAAGGATTGGAAAAACTTCGAAAAGAATTAGAACATTTAAAGACTACCGAGCGCAGCAATATTGCTCGACAAATTTCTGAAGCAAGGGACAAAGGAGATCTCTCTGAAAATGCAGAATATGATGCTGCAAAAGAAGCTCAGGGACTTTTGGAAGCCAAAATTGCTAAGATGGAATCTGAATTTTCTAAAGCAAGAATACTTGATGAATCTCAAATAGATACTTCAAAGGTTTTAATCATGTCTAAAGTTACCATTAAAAATGTGGTAAACTCTATGAGTATGACTTATGAAATTGTTCCAGAAAGTGAAGCGGATTTAAAGACTAAGAAGATTTCTATTAGTTCGCCTATAGCTAAAGGCTTGTTAGGTAAAGAAGTCGGTGATATTGCCGAGATTCAAGTGCCAAATGGTCTAATGAAGTTTGAAATTATTGATATTTCTAGGTAGTGCCTACTATTTTTTCTAAAATAATTAGTGGCGAAATTCCTGCTTACAAAGTTGCAGAGGATGATAATTTTTTAGCTTTTTTAGATATTTTCCCATTATCTAAAGGGCATACACTTGTAATTCCAAAACATGAAACTGACTATATTTTTGATATGGAAAGTGATGAGTATGCTAATCTTTGGAAGTTTGCTCAAAAGGTAGCGAAAGCTCAAAAATTAGTAATTGATTGCGCGCGTATAGGCGTTGCTGTAATTGGATTAGAGGTGGCTCACACTCATATTCACCTAGTTCCTATTAATGGTGTTGAGGACATTAATTTTTCAAGAGAAAAATTATCATTCACTAAAGAAGAATTTGAGCAAACAGCCCAATCAATTTCTACAAGGGTATTACTTTAAACGTCCCGGATTGTCTTTAAGAAATGAAGACCAATTGGAATAGGGTTTTCCCTGACTAACTTTATCATTTTGAAAGTAATGGCATACTGCGGCTGCTAAACCATCTGATGCATCCAAGTGTTTTGGCATCTCTTTGATTTTAAGTAAACTTTTAAGCATAGCTGCAACTTGCTCTTTAGAAGCCGTTCCTTTTCCAGTTATGGACATTTTTATCTTTTTAGGAGCGTATTCGTAAATAGGGATGTTTCTGTATAATCCTGCCGCCATAGCTACACCTTGTGCTCGACCCAATTTTAACATTGATTGGACATTCTTACCAAAGAAGGGAGCTTCCAGGGCCATTTCATCCGCATTATATTCGTCAATCAAAGCTAAAGAGCGTTCAAATATTCGCTTTAACTTGTCAGCATGACTTCCTAATTTTGATAAATGTAATACACCCATTGATAGCATTTCCATTTGATTGCCTTTGATATGAATAAGTCCATACCCCATAATCGTTGTGCCAGGGTCAATACCTAAAATTATTCGGTCTGTTTTACTTTTCAATTTTGTAATATTGTTGAATATGCAAAGTAGCAAAAAAATCAGTGTATTAATTAAATTATTAGTTGTTGGTTTAGCCTTCTGGTTTTTGTATCAAAAGGTTTTTGCTAATGAAAGTTATTTAGAAATCAAGGAGCAGTTTATTTATATTCTGAATAAAGACAGTTATTCTGATTTAATTTTTGTTTTGCTTTTGATGGTATTGAATTGGTCAATAGATGCGCTTAAGTGGCAGTTTTTAATTGTTAAACTAGAAAAAGTAAGCTTCTGGCTAGCTTTGAAAGCTGTTTTTTTAGGAATTACGGTTTCTATGTTTACCCCCAACAGAATTGGAGAGTTTGGAGGGAGAGTCTTTTGCTTGCAATATGCTGACAGAATAAAAGCAGTATTAGTAACTGTTTTTGGTAACCTTTCTCAACTTGTAGCAACGATTTTATTTGGGTTTTTAGCCATTTGTTACTTTACATTACATTTCTCATCTCCAGTATTTACTGATTTTTTTGATAACTCAATTCTAGTTTTTGGACTTTGTCTATTATTCATTTCGTTTTTGATTTATATATTGTTCAACATATCAAAACTGTCCGGAGTATTATCAAAATGGAAAGTTTTAAAAAAGTATGAAGACTATTGGTCTGTATTTTCTAAATATTCAACATCTGAAATACTCATCGTTTTATTAGCCAGTATCTCCCGCTATTTAGTGTATTCTTTTCAATTCTATTTACTTATTAAATTTGTAAATATTGACGTAACATTTCTTGAATCCTTAACAATGAGCGCCTTAACCTTTTTGAGTATGTCTGTAATTCCAACAATAGCTTTAACTGAAATAGGTGTTAGAGGCTCTGTTGCTATATACTTCTTTGGTTTTCTATCTGAAAATGTAATAGGGATCATGACTGCTGCTTTTACTCTTTGGATTATCAATTTAGTTATTCCAGCTATCATAGGAACCTTGTTCGTTTATCAGCTTAAATTCTTTCGCAAATGATAGTCTTATACAGTATATTACTTCTGTTATATTTATTTCAGATAAAATCCTATTCAAAAGGATGGTCAAGCTTACCAACTGTTTCTCCAGTCAATGATATTGAGCTAAGTATTTTAGTTGCTTTTAGAAATGAAGCGAAACATTTACCCTTTTTACTTTCAGACTTAGAAAATCAAAATTACTCCTTAGACAAGGTACAGTTTATTTTTGTCGATGATTCTTCCGAGGATAACTCTTTTGAAATAGTAAAGTCTTCTTCTTTGAACATAACTTTACTAAGCTCTGAAGGGAGTGGTAAAAAAGCTGCTATTGAATTAGGTGTTAATAACGCTAAACATGATGTTATTTTAACTACAGATGCCGATTGTAGACTTTCTAAAGATTGGATTAGTTTGATGGTGTCGCCATTTTCGGAAAAGGATGTTCAATTGGTTTCAGGACCTGTTGCCTATCATGGGCTAGATAACGCTTTTAAGAAATTCCAAGCATTAGAGTTTATGAGCCTTATTGGCTCGGGAGCAGGTGCTATAGGTGTTCAAAAGGCAATTATGTGTAATGGAGCAAATATGGGCTTCCGTACTTCTGCCTTTTCTAATACAGAAAAAGATATTGCTTCTGGAGATGATGTATTTTTATTGCACCATGTGAAGAAAAATAATGGTAAAATTTCTTTTGTTAAAGATTCCAAGGCGATTGTATCAACCGAGCCTAAGCCTACACTGTCTGAGTTTTTGAATCAAAGAAAAAGATGGGCGTCTAAAACTTCATCCTATAAAGATGTTTCTGCCCAGTGGGTATCTCTTTTGGTGTTTTTGGCTAATCTATCGTTTGTGGCTTTGTTTATAAAGGAACAAATATTAGCCTTGATAATTTTCTATCTTTTTAAGGCTGTAGTTGACTTTTTGTTTTTAAGAAAGTTATGTCGATTTTTTGAATACGATATTCCTTTTTATGTGTTTTTTATATTAGAGTTGGTTTACCCATTTTATATTGTTTGGGTGGCTATTTCATCACAATTTGGGCAGTATAAATGGAAGGGGAGGAAGTACAAAAAATGAGCAGTCTAACTCACATAGCTTGGCAAAAATTTAAGAGAAATAGTCTTGGAGTTTTTGGACTTATTATAATTGGTATAGCTGTAGTAATAAGTTTTTTAGGCTATGTTATTTTTCCAGATTCTACGCCTTATTCTAATCAAATGCACCTTGAGTTGTCTAAAAAAGAACCTGGTTTTAGTACTGATTTTATACTAGTTACAAAAGGGGATGTTGCTGAAGTCAATTTTTTTGAGAAAATGCTTTTTGGACAAGAGTCTCAGTTTGAAGAAATTCCCATTTCATCTTACAGAGAGGATAAGGGTGTGTTATGGTTTACTCAATATGATAGCCAGTATGAGCAGAAGTTTTCTAAAAGCGATTACATAATTTCTAATCGCACTTATTTTTTAGGTACAGATTCTTTTGGACGAGATTTGTTAAGTCGAATTTTGTGTGGTACTCGTGTGTCTTTATCAGTTGGTTTTATTTCGGTTTTTATCTCTCTATTGATTGGCATTTTATTAGGAGCATTAGCCGGATATTATAGAGGTAGAGTAGATGCTGCTATAATGTGGCTTGTGAATGTTGTATGGTCAATACCTACATTATTAATGGTAATAGCCATTTCCTTAGCCTTAGGAAAAGGATTTTGGCAGGTGTTTGTTGCGGTTGGCCTTACGATGTGGGTAGAGGTTGCTAGAATAGTTCGAGGAGAAGTATTGAGCGTAAGAGAAAATGAATACGTTGAGGCAGCACAAAGTTTAGGGTTTGGTCACTTTCGAATTCTTTTCAAACATATTTTACCAAATGTAATGGGTGCTGTTATTGTAATTTCTGCGGCTAATTTTGCATCTGCAATTCTCATTGAGGCTGGTCTAAGCTTTTTGGGCATTGGTGCTCAACCGCCTATGCCTTCTTGGGGAACAATGATTAAAGACCACTACGCATATATAGTAATGGGCAAAGCTTATTTAGCCATATTTCCAGGGATAGCAATTATGCTGCTCGTATTATCTTTTGTTTTGCTTGGCAATGCTTTGCGTGACGCCTTGGATGTGCGCTCCTAAAAAATCAATAATGCACCAATAAAAATTACCACTCCTGCTAACATTAAAAGTAGACTATAAGGCAGTATTTCTTTAGCTTTAAGTCCTGTGATTCCCAACAGAGGTAATGCCCAGAAGGGTTGTAGCATATTCGTGATTTGGTCGCCATAGGCAAGAGCCATCACAGATTTCCAATAAGGTACATTAAGTTGACTAGCAGCTTCGATTATGATTGGCCCTTGTACACCCCATTGTCCGCCACCACTTGGTACAAATACATTTACAATTCCTGCACTAAAGAAAGTAAAAATAGGGAAGGTGGTTGAGTTTGAAATACTCACGAAAAAGTCAGAAAATACACTAACCAGTCCAGAGCTGTTCATCAGTCCCATAATTCCAAAATAGAGTGGAAACTGAATAAGAATACCACTTGCGCCTCCAATAGCTTGGTTAATTGCTTTCAAAAAACTGTAGAAACTAGCGTGTAAACTAATACCTAAGCCCAACAAGAATAGGTTAATAAAATTTGGCGTGATAAAACTTAGGGATAAGTCTTCTGGCAATAGAATTGCTTTATAAAAGCAATAGAATAAAATGATTCCTCCAAAAGCATATGCCAATACATTTGAGTGGTCAAGGCGTTCAGCACCTTCAATAGTAGTGGTATTTTGTTCTATTGTTGGACTTGAAAGAGCTACAGTTTTATGCTCTCCCTTTTTGCCTAGAATATACATAACCAAAGGTAGCACGATTAAAAGCACTAGACTTACCGTAATGTTCATTGAAGAAAATATTGTTTCGGATTGGGATATAACACCCATTTGACTTTCAAGAAAATGTCCTTCCTCTGCAATTTTTATGGGAGCAGAACCTGAAATCCCGCCGTGCCAAACCATTAATCCAGAATATCCTGCTGCACCAATCAAGGGGTAGTTCAGGGGGATATTGTTCTTAGAAGCGTATTCGCCAACCTTTCGAGCAAAAATAGCACCAAATACTAGTCCTAATCCCCAATTGAAAAAAGAAACCATTAAGGTGAGTAGAGTTACAAAAGCTGCTGCTGTGGATGTATTTGTACATAGTCGACTGGCTTTGTCTATGTAGTTGCTGATGGTATTGCTCAGTGCTAAAACATGACCCAATACCAACATAAGCATCATTTGTACAGCAAACACTAATAAGGGGGCATTCCATAAACCTTCCTCCCAATACGTTAGTAGTTGAAGTGCAGATACTTCTTCTTTTGGACTCAAGAAAAAAGCCAGTAAAAACGTAACTACAGAGAGTATTACCGCAATAGTAAATGGAGCGGGTAATAGAGCTTTGAAAATACGTATCAGTTTGGATGACATTTTTTAGAATGGCAAGTCGTCATCCTCTTCAGCGTCCAAAGAATTCATTGGAGCCTGAGGCATATCTTCAACAACAGCTGCCGCTGCTTTGTTGATACGCCATGCGTCTATATTATGATAGTATTTTCCGTTGTATTCTCTTGAAGATAGATTGAAAGAAACTTCGATTTCCATTCCTGGCTGAAGACCTTCAATCATAGCGATTTTGTCTTCGCCAAATAAGCTAAAACATACTTCTGGATTGTACTGTGCACCAGTATCAATCACAAACGATTGTTTTTTCCATTCTTTTCCGGCTTTACTTGTGCCACTTTCTACGTCTAATGCTTTAACTAGTTTTCCTGTAATTGCTAAACTCATGTTCTATTTAATTTATCGATCAATAATGTTTTCCAGGCTTCAATAACTCGCCCTTTTTTTAATAATTCTTTTGCTCTATAATGAAGGTTTTCTCTTGTCTCTTCATCTTCCATTGTGAAATTTAATATCTCTTTGATGGTGTAATTTTCTTCTTTATAAGTATCCACTTCTTCTGTGCTTGGAATAGATTCTATATTGCCCAGCATACCTAAGTCATTCCCAGAAAGTATATAACTATTTCGTATTCGAGAGGGTATGTTGTCTACACCGATGCCTAGCTTTCGGATTGGCTTTTCTACTTCAAAAATGGCATCTTGGGAACTTCTTGAATACCAATTGCCCCCCATTCTTCCTACCAAATCTATTTTGTTAGGGTCAATGGCACCCATATCGTTGAGGATGTCCTCTTTGATGTGAATCATTTTAATTTCGCATATTACCAAATTCCCTGCACCACCTTCTTGTCCCAATTCAATAACATCATTTACTACGCATTCCATCTGAACAGGTGACTCTTTTACTCTAAAAGGCTTTACCAATTCAGATTGAATAGGGGTTAATCCAGCTTTTACAAACTCATTGACGCCTGATTCGTATTCTGTACTTGATAGAGAGGTTTGTTGTACAATATCATATGATACAACATTGATAACCACTTCCTTATTATCTAACACATTTTCTAGGGTATGTTTAGTGGTGTTATTTCGCACTCGTCTTGCTGGAGAAAAAATAGCAATAGGTGGGTTAGCACTAAATACATTAAAGAAACTAAATGGACTGAGGTTAGGATTTCCAAATTGGTCTAGCGTACTTGCTAGAGCAATAGGGCGTGGACCAACAGCACCCAATAAGTATTGGTGTAATTCACTTACAGGGATATCTTTAGGTTGTATGTGTAACATATTAGGTTAAAAATGATATTCAAACAAAAATAGCATTTTGATGCAATTTACATTTGAAATATTACATAATTATTTTTTGAGGTGGATTAATGAAAAACTATATATTTGCAAACCATTTTACTGCGGATGTGGTGGAACTGGTAGACACGCTAGACTTAGGATCTAGTGCCGCGAGGCGTGGGGGTTCGACTCCCTTCATCCGCACAAAAGCAACTCAACTGAGTTGCTTTTTTTATTTCAAAAAGGATTTTAAATCTAAGTCAATTAGCTTTTGTGGCGATACATTTAAGGTTTCAGCAATGCGTTTGATGCATTCATCACCTAATTGTACTTCCCCTTTTTCAATTCTAGAAATATGTTTTTGCGAGTAGCCAATAGCTCTTCCGAGACCTCCTTGTCTTAGGTTACGGATTTCTCTAATAATACGAATATTTCTACCAAGCTTTTTCACTAACTCGAAGTTAAAAAAAAATAATTACACCTCTTTCAATGTCTAAATTAGACATAAATTATAGATAGGTGCTAGTAATTTTTGGCTAATATTGAACAAAGCAAAGGCACTAGTCTTAGCATAACTTAAAACTTATAAAAATGAAAAATTTACTTTACGGTACCCTATTCCTCGCCTTAGTAGGAATAACTTTTGTAGGCTGTGAGAAGAGCGATGATGAAACTGATAATTATAAGACAGTAAAGACTAGATCAGTTTACAATGATTATGAATTAAGTTTTTTAGAAATTAAAAAAAATTGCAAATCTTCATAACATATTTTTAGAAGATTTTCATAGACAAAATTATTCATTCAATGACTATCGCATGAAAAAAGACTCTATTCTTTTAACCTATAATGATGGGAATATTAAAGAATATGAGCTGTTGAAATGGGTAAAAATTCTGAGGAAATTAGCCGGACGCTTAAATTAACGGAATTACTTGTGTTTGATTATGAAAAAAAAATATATTAGTGAGATAGATGTAATTATTGAAACTACTAAAAACTATAATCAACTTAGTACGCGGATAGATTCAATTAGTAAAGTTATTTTAGATGATGATTTTTCTACTTCATGCATTCTGATTTCAGCTTCATAACCGATTCTAGCTAGAAGTTCTACTATTTCTTTGAGGTTTGTTAATTCATTGTTAAATATTATTCGAATGGTTTTTTTTGGAAAATTAACTTTTGAAGATGAAATGCCCTCGTTAAGTTTATAAAGTTGTTCGAGAAGCCAAATACAAGAGCTACAATGGATTTTTGGAATTCTGAAACTTACTATGCTTGTGTTATCTTCCTTAAAATCAATTAATTTTTCTGAAACTGATGTTTCGGAAAGGAAGTCGTATTTACCACTTTGATTTTTTTTGGGATTATTCCACTGTTATCATTGTAGTAAGATGTAAGATTGTTATCTTTTAAAATATCATAAACTACTTTGCAGCCTTCACAGCAAAAATACTTTTCTTCAATACGAATGTCTTTCGAAGTAATTTCTCCACAATGAGAACAGTTTTTTAATGGTTTTTTCAAGCTAATTCTGTTTTAAGATACAAGAGCAAATATCTATATTTTTAATATAGAAAAAGCGTTTTCTTTTTACTTATCAATACGAGATGAAAGTGTTTTAATTTGTATGCTGTTATAAAATATTTACTTCAGCTTCTAGCTCTATGCCAAATGTTTCTTGAATGGATTTCTGTATGTCTCTTGAAAGTGCTAGTATTTCATCTCCTTTAGCAGTGCCATAATTTACCAATACTAGAGCTTGATTTTTGTGTACGCCTGCATCGCCTTTGCGGTAACCTTTCCACCCGGCACGGTCGATGAGCCATCCGGCAGCAACTTTTATAGAATGCTCACCAATGGGGTAGCCAACTATATTCGGAAATTGTGTTATTAGCTGTTCAAACTGAGATTTTGGAATTGTGGGGTTTTTAAAAAAGCTACCACTATTTCCAATGTCTTTGGGGTTGGGTAGTTTTCGCTGACGAATATTTATAACTGCCTGACTGATTGACTTCAAGCTTTTTTTTGCTCCCATTTCCTTAAGCTCATCCTCTATAGCGCCATAGGAGGTGTTAAATCGGGGGTGTTTACTTAACTTAAAGCTCACCTTACAAATAATATATTGCCCTTTAAGTTCACCTTTAAATATAGAATATCGGTAAGCAAATTGACAGTCTTTATTGTTAAAGGTCTTAACGGTTTTATCATCAATATGTACAGCTTCTAATTCTTTAAAGACTGATTTTATTTCCACACCATAAGCACCAATATTTTGCATAGGTGCAGCGCCAACGCTTCCCGGAATTAGAGATAAATTTTCTATACCTCCTAAGTTATGTTCAATACTCCACATAACGAAATCGTGCCAAACTACTCCGCCACCAACTTTTACAGTAACACTATCCTGATCTTCATGCGTTATTTCTATTTCTGAAATTTCATTTTTTAGAACAGTTCCATTAATGTTCTTAGTGAGTAGGATGTTACTTCCACCACCTAAAACAGTTAGGGGTTTTTGCGTTTTACCCAATAGCTCAATAAGTTCTTCTTTGGATGAGAAGGGCGAAAAGTATTCGGCCTGTGCTTTAATGCCAAATGTGTTAAGTGATTGTAGTGGGTATTGGTGTTGTACAGTCATATTTTTTCAAAGGTATAAATACTTATGATTTACTCCTTCTATTTTATGTATTTTCGCAAAGATGAGGAAAAAAGTAATAGTCTCTGTTACGAATGATATAAGTACCGACCAAAGGGTATTTAAAGTTTGCAGTAGCTTACATAAGATGGGTTTTGAGGTTGAGCTCATTGGCGCGCAACGTCCGTGGAGTGTAGCCTTAAAAAGAGACTACAGCTGTAAGCGAATGAAGATGTGGTTCAATACAGGTCCTCTATTTTACTTTGAATATAATCTTCGTTTATTTTTTCTTTTACTTTTTAAGCCTACCTCAGTTTTATTAAGTAACGATTTAGATACCTTATTGGCGAATTACTTGATTTCAAAACTCAAAAACATCCCTTTAGTTTATGATAGTCATGAGCTTTTCCCTGAAGCCCCTGAGCTATTAGAACGTCCTTTTAAGAAAAGGCTTTGGGAACGTTTAGAGTCTTTTTTACTTCCAAAAATCAAACATGCTTATACCGTTTGTGAATCTATTCAGTCACATTATAAAACTTTATATGGTATTGATATGAAAGTGGTTAGAAATGTGCCTAATTTATGTTCTCAACCTTCAAGAGATAGAAATACTAAAACTATACTTTATCAGGGGAATATAAATCCAGGACGTGGTTTGGAATTAGCTATTAAGAGTATGTCATTTTTGCCCGATTATAGATTGAAAATAATTGGAAATGGCATTGGCTTAAATAGGTTAAAAGCCTTGTCAGAATCAGAAGGCGTTTCCAAGCAGGTGGAGTTTTTAGGGCGTTTGCCATTTGAAGACTTAAAAAAGCATACAGAAAGTGCATCTATTGGAATTTTGTTTGAAGAGCCTTTAGGAAAGAGTTTTGAATACAGTTTGCCCAATAAACTTTTTGACTATATACATGCTGAAACGCCTGTGCTAGCTTCACCTTTAGTTGAGGTCGAAAAAATCGTTGAGAACTACAATGTTGGAGAGCTATTAGGAGATAGAAACCCACAACACATTGCTCAGCAAATTCAGGCTATGGAATCCAAATTATCAACGTATGAGTTCGGAAAAGCTAAGGCGGAATTGAATTGGAAAAATGAAGAGAAAGTTTTAGAAGGTGTGTTTAGTTTTTTTCTAGACAAAGTAAAAAACTGAGTTTAAATAAATCAAATACTAGAAGATTAGTGCTTCCATTTAAAAGTAATGACTTTGTTACACGTTTCGTCATTTTAAAAATAGGTTTTGAAAAAATAAGAGTTCTTCTTATGGCAGTATAATATCGCCCAATCTTTGTTAGTGTAATTATCCCTGGGTAATTATTAGATAGTGACTTCAAGTTTTCTAAGCCTAATTCAGTTTTTTTAATAAAAACATCCGTTTCATCTAATCCTAAATGTATAATGGGGTTATCAATATGTTTCACTTTAATTTTTTGAGCTTTGAGCTCAATACCATACAAAGTATCCTCATGTCCATATTGAGAAATAATTTCAGAAAAAAGGATTTTTTCACTTACACTTTTCTTAATAAATAAGTTGCAAACACTGAATGCTAAATAAGGATTTTTAGATCTAATGATTGCTTTTTTTTCTTCTCTATTTTTTCCGTAAGCCCATCTAAGGCGTTTGTTTTTGTCAGTATCATCAAACGACTCATATTTTAAGCCACCAATGATAACATCATTTTTGTTGATTAGATTGATATAGTTTTCAAGGAAGTCAGGATTTGATATTTTGATGTCACAGTCCAGAAAAAGTAAATATTCATACTTAGATTCTGATGCAAGTAGGTTTCTTATTTTGGAGCGCCCAATATTTTCTTTTAACACTTGATAATTTACATTTTCAAGATTTCTCAAATTATCGTTGGCATCCAGAAAGTTCGACTTTGATTTGTCATCAATACATATTATTTCAAATTGGACATTAAGTTTTTCAGCCTGATTTAATAGTTCGCTGATTAGTGATGTAACATTGAAATTATATACTGGTATTAATATCGAAAGCATTTATTTAGTATAAATTACTCTTCCATCTTCACACTTCAATACTTTTGAAGGGAACCGATTTAATAAGTTATGTTCATGAGTAGCCATTAATACAGCACAACCACTTGAGCATAACTCGTGGATAAGATTTAGGATGCTGTCAGTTGTTTCTGGGTCGAGGTTTCCAGTAGGTTCATCGGCAAGAATCAAATCAGGTTTGTTTAATAATGCCCTTGCAATACAAACACGTTGCTGTTCGCCGCCAGATAATTCATAAGGCATTTTATTAATGTGTTCTTGCATACCCACTTTTGTAAGCATTTCTTCAATTCGCTCACTAATCTCTTTTTTGTTTTTCCAGCCCGTAGCCTTTAGCACAAAATCTAGATTATCAAAAACCGTTCTGTCGGTAAGAAGTTGAAAATCTTGAAAGACGATGCCAATCTTGCGTCTTAGAAAAGGAATGATAGATTTTTTAATATCAAAAAGTTGATAGTCGACTACTTCGGCTAAGCCTTTATTTAAAGGCAAATCAGCATATAATGTTTTTAACAATGAACTTTTTCCACTACCAGTAGAGCCTATTAGATAAACAAATTCTGTAGGTTCTATTTTAAAAGATACATCACTCAAAATGAGTTTGTCTTGCTGATAAATGTCGGCGTGTTTTAATTCAACTAATGGCATGTTTTAATTGCTTTGTGCTTGTCACAAAGTTACTTTTTTTTAAAACTATCGTCAATACTTCTTTATGCACACGTATTCTGTTAATAACTTATTCGATGCTCAATAGTAGAAGGGTCTAACTTTGATAAATTAGCTCAAAATTTATAAATGAAATTATTTTTTAACGTTTTATTTATAGTACTTAGTCAGCTATTATATGCTCAAATTTGCGATATAGAGCAAATTGACAACTTACTTGAAAAAGAGCAATTCGCTTTAGTCTATTCAATATGTGATGCCTTTCAAGACTGTGAGTCTGCGTCAGATGAAAATATAGAGTGGATTCAGTACCAACAATCTCGATGTGCTTTAGAGTTGTTTAACGATGAAGCTGAAATAAGGTTTGAAGATTACTTAAGTAATTACCCCCATGGTAAATATCGGAATAAGTCCTTTTTAGCACTTTCTAAAATTCATTTTAGAAATAAGGAATATGATAAAGCAATTGCTAAGCTTAATATGGTAGATGTTTTTGATCTTGATTTTGAAGATGAAGCTATGTATTATTTCCGATTAGGCTATTCGTACTTCATTACAGGAAAATATGATGAAGCCAAAATATTCTTTTTTGATATCAATAAAATCAAATTTACATATTCAGATTTGACTACCTATTGTTTGGGTCATATGGCCTATGAAGAAGGTAACTATGCTACTGCTCTTAAAGAATTCAACAAGCTTATGGAAACCCCAAAGCTTGGGGTTATAAGTAAATATTACATAACTCACATTTATTATTATCAACATCAATACGAAGAGTTAATTGATTTTGCAAAACCTTTATTAGAGGCAAGTTATAACCCTAGTAGAGATTCTGAGCTTGCTCGATTGATTGGGAGTGCCTATTACGCCTTGGATGATTATGAATCTTCTGTGAGCTATATGCAAAAGTACCTTCAGAATAATTCCCTTAATAGATTTGAACAATACCAACTGGCAATATCTTATTTTGAATTGGGTCAGTTTGATGAATCTATCAAGCACTTCGAAAATATCTTATTAGAAGAAGACAGTTTGTCTCAGTTTGCTGCTCACCAATTAGCAAAAGCCTATCTTAATCAGAATGAAAAAGCACAAGCTATAAATGCTTTTAAGTATGCCTCTGAAATTGACTATGATTTAGATTTAAAAGAAGACGCTGCTTTTAATCATGTAAAGTTAATTTTTGAACAGAAAAATACCCTTGAAGACGCGGTAAGTATTATCGAATATTTTATTGAAGACTATCCTGTTTCAATTCATAAATCATACGTTCAAAATCTACTGATTAAAGCATATACTTCAACAAAAAACTATCAATCTGCTATTGATAAATTATCCGTTTTAACTGATTTAACCTTTGAGCAGCAACAAGTTTATCAAAAGTTGAGTTACTTTCTAGCGCTAGAAAACTACCTTTCAGGAGAGCATGAGGTATCAATTGAATGGTTTAAAAAATCATTAAAATACCCTTTGAATTCTGCTTTAATTGCTAGAAGTTACTTTTGGATGGGAGAGGCGTACTATCAGTTGGGTGATTATAACAAAGCCATTGAAGAATTTAATGCTTTTCAATTTCAGGACGGTGCCTTCTCTTCAAATGAATATTCAGAGTCATACTACTCACTTGCCTTTTCATATTTCCAAATCAAACAATACGACAATGCTATAAAATGGTTCAGGAAATACATTAAAAAATCAACTGATAAAAATAAGTTGACCGATTCCTATTTAAGAATTGGAGATTCTTATTTTATGACCAGAAAATATAATAGGGCCATAGAATATTATGTTTTAGCAGAAGAAAAAGGGACTTTTGATATTGACTTTTCAATATTTCAACAATCTACATGCTATGGTCTTACTAATAAACAATCTAAAAAACGTGATGTGCTGACAAAGCTAATAGCAGAGTTCCCTACATCAATTTATCATGATGACGCTATATTAAGCTTAAGTTCTATTTATTCAAACCAAGGCAATCTGGATAAGTCAGTTGAATTGCTCAATGATCTTATTAAAAATCATCCCAATAGCCCTTTAGTAAAAGTGGCTTTACTGAATATAGGTTTGAATTATTACAATGATGAAAAGAATGAATTAGCGGTTTCAAACTTCAAAAAAGTTATCGAAGATTACCCAAATTCAACAGAAGCGAAAGAAGCCTTAATAGCCTTTAAAAACCTATCTGTAGAACAAGGTGATGTAAGCTCATACTTTAAATATATAGATGGTCTTTCAGACGTTAGTGTTGATGTTGCATCTAAGGATTCCTTGAGTTATGAAGCATCTGAAAACCTTTACCTCAATCAAAAATACGATAAGGCTGCACTTGCATTTTCTAATTATCTCACTAACTATGAGGATCCAATATTTAAACTTAAAGCCCACTACTATAAAGCAGAATGTTTGTATTTGAACAATCCAGAAGATGCTATTGAGGATTATTTGATGGTTTTGGAGTTGCCTCAAAATGATTTTACTGAACGTTCATTAATTCGCCTCTCAAGAATTGAATTCGAAAGAGGAGAATACGGAACCGCAGCTTTTCACTACAATAAATTGTTATCTGTAGCACAAGATAATAATCTAATAAGAGAATCTACATTAAAGCTATTTACATGTTATACAAAACTGGGAATTAAGCCTTCACAGTTTGAATTTGCAGAGAAATTATTACAATTAGAGAAATTAGATGTTGAAACAAAAAATAAGGCTAAACTCGTTATAGCTAACCATTATTTTGAACAGTCCGAATATAATATTGCCAAAAAAGAGTATGACTTTGTCTCTCAAAACAATACTTCTGAATTGGGAGCTGAAGCAAAATATCAATTAGCCTACCTTCAATTTTTAGCAGAAGATTTGGATTCTTGTGAGTCAACTATTTACGAGCTTTCAGAAAAATATTATAGTGATTATTATGTCGCAAAGGCATTTATTTTGTTATCAGATATTTACTTTGAAAAAGAAAATTATTTTCAGTCAAAAGCCACCCTTCAGAGTATTGTAGATAATTATCAAGGAGAAGATTTAGTTAGTATCTGTAAGCAAAAAATATCTAATATAGAAGCTCTTGAAAGTCAAGAGCAAAAAGCAATTGATAAAGAGGGTTTAATAATTGATTCGTTAGACTCCATTGAACTAAACGAATTGTTTGAAGAAGAAAATACCGAAGAAGATGAAGAATAAAATTACTTTATTAAGTGTTCTGATTATCCTTTGTAGTATATCGGTATATTCTCAAACAAATGATAATGAAGATTTGGGTATCCAAGAAGTTCAAATAACTAAGAGCTTCATTCCTAAAATTCCATCGGCAAGTAAAATAAATCTTAGTCCTACACTTTCGGACACTATAAAAACAAGCAAAAGAGTTAGCTATTTTCCAATTGATAAACGCTTTGAAACGAATTTGCAGCTAGACCCCATCAAAGTAGCTAAAATAAAAGGTGAACCCATTTCCAAGTTATATAGCACATATATTTATGGAGGTGTAGGGAACATGAGTATGCCAACCTCTAGGATTTACTACAGTTCTGATAGGGATAAAAAAACAACTTATGCCCTTGCTTTAGGATATGTTGAGTCATATGCCGATATCAAAAGTCCATTCGATGAGAATCAAAAGGTGTCTGCTGCCTTTAGAGAAACAGATTTTTCATTGTATGCCAAAACAGATTTAGATATTGGAATTCTTAATGCCTATTTTAGCCGAGAAGGAAGGATTCATCAGCTTTATGGATATGACCCTACTATTTTTAATTTAGAAGAAAACCTATTGACTAACCAGCAGTATTGGGGGTATTCAAGTATTAGTGTATCTCTTAAAAGTAAACCATCAGAAAATGGTAAGCCATCGTATTACACTAAATTATACGCTTACGATTTAAACGAAAAAACAGAAAACACATTTTCATGGTTATTAGATATCGACCAGTCAATAGGAGTAAATGACTATTCACTTAGTTTAGGAGTGGACTACGATTTAAATAATTTCTCTGAAAAATACTCCTTTAATGACAGTCTTGCAAAGGAGTTAATATTAACGTTTAGGCCATCTGTTTCAAAAGAATTTTACGGGGGCCAACTTAACGCTGGATTTGAACTACAGTCATATGATAGCAGAGACAGTTCAGATGTAACCGTTGCATTTTATCCATTAGTAAGGTATGATTACCATTTTTCCGAAAACTATCAAAAAGCATATGTAGGAGTAAGAGGAGGTCTTCAGGAGAATTCATACTGGGCGCTGAGTAAGAAAAACCCATACATACTTAATGCATTGACTTACGACGGAGGTTCTTTGGAGTTAATAAACTCACAAGCTATATATGATGTTTTCTTAGGAATGGAATCGGTCTTGTCTAAGGACATTATGTGGTCGTCTGAAGTATCCTATTCACGAGTTCAAGATATGCCATTCTTTGAGCTCTATATGAATTCTATTTATCAAAATAAGTTTAAGGTTGTGTATGACGATGTTAACCAACTAAAATGGAAAGGTAATTTAAATTGGAAGATTTCAAAAAAAGCCAATGCAGATTTAGATTTAGAGTATAATAAATACGAGCTCGATTCAATGCAATCATTTGCTTATAAGCCTTCCTTCTTGAGCAAACTAAAAGTAGACTATAATATTGGAGATAAAATTATCCCTTCAATAGAAGTCTTTACAGCCTTTGATCGATCTAATACTGTTGAATCTTCAAATACTCCAGAGTTAGACGATATTATTGACTTCAATCTGTCCTTGGAGTATAGGTACAACTCTATTTTTTCGGCCTACTTTAAAGGTCAAAACCTTGTGGGGGGCTACCACATTTGGCAAAATTATCCTGTCTTAGGTCCACAAGTGTTTTTTGGGCTTTCTTTCAAGCTATAACTTATTCACTTTTTGTTAATAAGTAGCCGTCAATACGTCGCTTTTTTTATAGCGACATATCTTGCTTTTTTTACCTTTGTCATCACTAGTATATACCCTAGTTAATTAACATATATAATCAATGAGTGAAAATTTAGAAAATAAAGCGGATTACGGTGCTGGTAATATTCAAGTCTTAGAAGGTCTTGAAGCCGTAAGAAAGCGACCTGCCATGTATATTGGTGATATAGGTCAAAAAGGTTTGCATCACCTTGTATATGAGGTAGTTGATAATTCAATTGATGAGGCACTTGCAGGTCATTGTACTGATATCGATGTTATCATTAATGAAGATAACTCCATTACAGTAAAAGATAATGGTAGAGGAATCCCTACAGATATACATCCAAAAGAAAAAAAATCAGCCTTAGAAGTTGTAATGACAGTACTTCATGCTGGAGGTAAATTCGATAAGGATTCTTACAAAGTTTCTGGAGGTTTGCACGGTGTAGGTGTTTCTTGTGTAAATGCACTATCTATACTTCTTACTGCTGAGGTGCACAGAAATGGTAAAATCTTCAAGCAAGAATACGAAAGAGGTGTTCCAAAATATGATGTTAAAGAAATAGGTACTACTGATGTTACGGGTACAATAGTCACATTCCTTCCAGATAAGGAGATTTTTCATGAAACAGTTTATCATTATGATATTCTTCAAAGTCGATTAAGAGAGTTATCCTTTCTTAATAAAGGAATTAGATTATCCTTGACTGACAAAAGAAGAAAGGATGAAGAAGGAAATGATATTAAAGACAACTTTGTTTCAGAAAATGGACTTATCGACTTCGTTGAGTTAATTGACGAAAATAGAGAGAAATTATTAGACAGCGTAATCCATATGGACACTGAGAAGAGTGGAGTGCCTGTAGAAATAGCCATGCACTACAACACCTCTTATACAGAGAATATTCATTCTTATGTGAATAATATTAATACGCATGAAGGAGGAACACACTTAGCAGGATTCAGAAGAGCATTAACTAGAACTTTAAAGAAATACGCTGATGAATCCGGTATGCTTGATAAGGTTAAGTTTGAAATAGCAGGAGACGACTTTAGAGAGGGGTTAACTGCTGTTATTTCTGTAAAAGTTATGGAGCCTCAGTTTGAAGGGCAAACTAAGACAAAACTTGGTAATAAAGAAGTGACCGGAGCAGTTGACCAAGCAGTAGGAGAGATGCTTTCCAACTATCTTGAGGAAAACCCTAATATGGCCAAGCAAATTGTGCAAAAGGTTCTCCTAGCTGCTCAGGCCAGAAATGCTGCTCGAAAAGCACGTGAGATGGTTCAGAGAAAGAATGTGCTCTCAGGCTCAGGACTTCCAGGGAAGTTAGCAGATTGTTCTGATAAAGACCCTGAAAAATGCGAAATTTTCCTTGTAGAGGGTGATTCTGCAGGTGGAACTGCTAAGCAAGGAAGAGATAGATTCTTTCAGGCTATTTTACCTCTTCGCGGTAAGATTTTGAATGTTGAAAAGGCGATGCAGCACAAAGTCTTCGAAAATGAAGAAATAAAAAATATGTACACAGCCTTAGGTGTTACAATAGGAACTGAAGAAGATTCCAAAGCTTTAAACTTAGAAAAACTTCGTTATCATAAGATTGTAATTATGACGGATGCCGATGTTGATGGTTCTCATATTGCGACGCTTATATTAACCTTCTTCTTCAGGTATATGAAGGAGTTAGTTGAAAGTGGATATTTATATATTGCCACTCCGCCACTTTATTTAGTTAAGAAAGGCAAAGAACAATATTATTGTTGGTCTGATGACGAAAGAGATAACATGGTGCAAAAGCTCAATGGGGCAGGCATCCAGCGTTATAAGGGGCTTGGTGAAATGAATGCAGAACAGTTATGGGATACCACTATGAACCCAGACTCAAGAACATTAAGACAAGTGACTATTGATAGTGCTGCCGAGGCTGATAGAATCTTTTCTATGTTAATGGGTGATGAAGTGCCACCAAGAAGAGCATTTATCGAGCAAAATGCTAAATATGCAAAAATTGATATTTAATAAATAATAGTAATCATTGGTAAGAAAATAGCCTTCATTTGGAGGCTATTTTTTTATCGTACAAGTGTAATTGTACCAGAACAATTCTGACAATTCACACGGTCGTAGATTTTATATTCAAAATCTTGATAACTAATTACATAGGTATAAGACCCAGTAATTAGTTCGTTATTAGTATACATGTTTGTGCCATTCCATTCAAAATTAGGGTCATTAGACTGGAATATATTTGAGCCAAGCCTATCGTAGATTCTAATGTTGAACGTGCCGTTTTTTAATCCGTGATGAAACACTTTAAATACATCATTTACGCCATCACCGTCAGGCGTGAAGCCAGTAGGAACATAAAGTGTATGCACATCTTTTATTGCTAAAGTTCCATAAACGCTATCTGTGCAAAAGTTATCGTCAACAACTACTAATTTCAAATCGTAATATTTTACGCCATTACTATCTAATTCAGCAGACAGATCTATATTGAAGATGCTTTCTTCATTTGAGGTAATGCCGTTACTTAGTTCCCAATACCATTCAATAATATTTCCATCAGAGTCATCGTATAAATTAATGATTGGGTAGTTTACCGTAACAGTATCATTCAATACTCTATATTTTGCAATAACAGATGGCGGTTCAGTAATTTGTTTGTTAAATTCAGCAGAACAATTATTTACATCAGTAACATTAACGGTATAAAGTCCTTGTTCAAGTCCATAAATATTTTGCTGATAGCTATAAACTATACCATTCCTATTCCACAAATGTTTGTAAGGCATATAATTTTGTGAATTTACAGGTAAAGAAGGTCCACCAACTATTGATAGTTCAATAAAACCATCGTTATTGTAGGTGCAAGATTCATTACCATAATCTAAAAGATTTATTATTAATTTTTCAGGAGCTATGAATTCAAAATTATGTGCTGCAGGACAATCCTCAGCGTCATTTACCATAAATTCATATTGCCCCGACCCTAAGTTTTGAATGTTAGACTCATTTGAAATGATTTCGCCTGTTTCAAGTTTTTTTAGTGAATACTCATATGGTGCTTTCCCACCACTCGCAATAAAATTTATCCAACCATTACTTCCTTCATTACAACTAATGTTGTATCCATTGTAATTTGAAGACGTACTTTCTATACTAATTAAAGAGTTTTCTGGAACAAAATATTCAGCAGAGTCTTGACATCCATTAATGTCTGTTATTACTAACTTATAGACTCCTGTTTTTAGGTTATTAATCACATTATTTCCGTTAGCAGAGAAGGAATTGTTACCAGTCCAGCTATAGTTATAGGTTGGCGTACCTCCTGAAACAGAAATATTAATACTGCCATCAGAAAATCCGTAACATTTGACGCCTTCAATTGTCTCACTAATTACATAAGGTTCTGGTGTTGGTGATATTGTGAAATTATTGGTATAGGCTTCACATCCTATACTATCTGTTATTACAAATTGATATGTTCCTTCAGGGACATTAGTAATATTTTTTTGACTTGAAGTGAAGCTGCTTGAAGTACAATTCCAAGAATAATTAAGTGGTTCAATCCCTCCAACAGTAGAAATTTCTATATTACCATATATTTCATCCGGACAAAGATTGTCATCTATAGTTGGGTTAACTGTTACTGGTTTTGATACAAATACGATTAAAGAATCTGAATAACTATTGTCGCAACCAGAAATATCTACCTTATATTTTGTGGTAACAATTGGATTCACATCTATTGAATCACCTGTTCCAATGATGGCACCTGTTTCTGATGTCCAAGTGGCATTAATACTTTGGCTTGGACTAAAACGGAAAGCTTCATTATTAGCTGTCATTTGTGTATTATTCCATCCTGTTTGAATTACATTTTGGTTTTGATTTTCACTAATCAAGCCTAAAACAGACTGTCCACCATTCCATGTCTCACAAAGGGGTTGATCTTCAATGTGTATTTCAATAGTATTTGTAGTTTCAAATATCTTTATTTGTCCATTAAATTTTAAGTCAGCACATGAAAAGTAACCGAAATCTTCAAAAGAAACGACAAAACGTCTAAATGGAGCGGTGCCAAGTGTATTAAATTTAATTTCCCCTCCATTATTAGGGTCAAGATCTAACCAAGGCCCTAGAATGGAATTAGTGATTATTGTAAATGCATCTGTATTAGGGACTTCATAGGTACTCCAAGGGGAATATGAATTGGCGTTTTCTGTGTTGAAACATAAGTAATTATTTGTAGAAATTATAAGCTGATTGAAGACGTTACAGAAAAATTTGAAATCAAAGCCAATGTTTACTATGCCAGAGTATGAGTCGTCACTTAGAGATGACAAAGTCGTTCCAGAATTAACATCGTCTAACTGAATAGGAATACTTTCAATGGTATAACTACCGTCAACAACTAAGTTGGAAGGGTATTCTACTACAAGCGTAGCGCCTAATGTGTCGCAAAGTATGATATCATCGCCAACACTTACCTGAGAAATTGCCGAATGAAAAAATAATATAAAAAAAATAGCTGAAAAATATTTCACGACTAAATAAGGAATACTTTAAGTATAATTACTCTAACAAAGTTAGTGAATATTTTTCAAGTAAAAAAAAGAAAGAATTTGTGCTGAATTCTTTGAAAAGCAATCATTACCTTACAAGTGTAATTGTACCAGAACAATTCTCACAATTAGTATGGTCATATATTCTGTATTCAAAATCTTGATAACTCAAGACATAAGAATATGAGCCAGACTTGAGGTCATTGCCTGTAAACATATTTGTTCCGTCCCAATCTACAGTTGGATTATTAGTTTGGAAAATTACGGAGCCATACCTATCAAAGATACTTATCGAAAATGTTTCAGTTCGCATGGCATGATGAAAAATCTTAAAGGTGTCATTATTTCCATCCCTGTCAGGAGTAAATCCATTAGGTATGAAAAGGGTATGTTCGTTTTTGATAGCAAGCCTTCCATAGGTGCTGTCCTTACACATGAATTCATCAGTAACTACTAATTTTAAATCGTAATACTTAATACCTACACTATCTAAATCAGTAGACAAATCAAGACCATAAACATTTTGAGAATTTGAAATAAACCCATTACTCAACTCCCATTCCCATGCAGTGGCGTTTCCTTCAGAAGCATCAAATAAATTAACGTAAGGATAATTAAGTGTTACAGTATCATTGAGTACCCTATAGTTTGCAACAATAAATGGAGGTTGATTAATTTCAAAACTTAAATCGTTTTTACAACCATTAGCATCTTCAACTTTTATAGTATATAATCCTTCTATTAAATTGTAAATGTCTTCTTGATTTGAGTAGAAAGAATTAGGTCCATCCCAAGTGTACTTTAGAGGTAAATATTCTTCAGAATAGATTGGTAGGTCAGGTCCGCCCCAAGTAGCTACTTCGATAAACCCATCGTTATTGTATGTGCAGCTTTTGTGGCTGTAGTTAGAGACGTCTATTGAGATTGAATCTGGTTCAATCAAATCAAATGTAATTGAGTTTGGACATCCCTCTGCATCCGTTACTGTAAATGTATAGCTCCCTGCTTCAAGCTCATAAATATCAGCTTGTCTAGAAATAGTATCGAGACTTTGCTCGTCTACCCATAAGAAGTCATAAGGAAGAAGACCTCCACTAGAAATACACGACACCCAAGCATCATTTCCTCCGTAGCATTTTACGTTAAAACCATTATAGTCAGAAACATTACTTAAAATTGATATAGATGAGTTTTCGTCCATGAAAAAGTTAGCAGTCTCTTGGCAATTATTGTTATCTGTAACTGTAATTTGGTAATTGCCTGAAGCTAAATTGCTAATAGTATTAGTGCCATTTCCAGTGATTGGATTATCTCCTGTCCAATCATAAGTATAGTTTGGTGTTCCTCCACTAACTGAGGTAGAAATAACACCATCACTAAACCCAAAACAACTTACTGGATCTATAGACTCAAAAATTTGAATAGCTAGTGGTGGAGGTGAAATTATATATGGTCCAAAATCACTTTCGCAATTTAAGTCATCAGTTATTGTTAGGTTGTAAGAGTCTGCATTTAAGTTATTAATATCTTCATTAGATGAAGAAAATGTATTTGATGCTGAACTCCATGAAAAAATATATGGGGCTAATCCGCCATTAACATCAATATCTATAGCACCGAAAATTTCACCAGGACAAATGTTATCGTCGATGGTTTCACTTACTGTTATTTCCGTTGAAACAAATACAGTAACTTCATCTGTATAATCAGTTGGGCATTCTGAGGCTATTACAGTATAAGTAGTTGTAGCTAATGGGTTTACTGAAATATCAGTTCCATCACCTACAAGGTTATTGTTTTCATCAAACCACTGCACATTAGAAACTGCTAAACCAGTAGGAGTATAGTGATGAGATTCATTTTCGGCTTCCCATGCAGTAGCATTTCGACCTGGAACAACGATGGCAATAGAGCCATCAAAATTTTGAATACCCTGTACAGCTATATCTGAACCACCAGCACCATCGTCTGGGCAGTTCATTTTATATTCAATGTTATTTTCTATTATGTTAGTCGACTCTCTAAGAACGATTTGAAACTTACCTTGAAAATTAGTGCAAGCCCCGCCATATAGAGGTACATCAACCCAATTAACTACTAGAGCTCTGTTAGGAGCTACACCGATAGTTTCATATCTTACTTCGCCGCCAACACCTGGGTTCCAGTCAGACCATGGTGCCATAATTGAGTTCACTGGAGCCGCTGCATTTGGAATAGGTCCAGAAACGTATGTTGTAGGTTGACCGCATTCGAAAGTGATCCAGCCATTAGAGCCTATACAGAATTGATTATAAACATTACCGAAGAAACAGAAGTCAAAGCCTATATCAAAAGGACCCATCTCTGAATCATCAAACATATTTACAATAGTGCCAGTATAGGCTTCTGAAGTATATGGTACATTTTCTAAAACATAATCATTTGTACCCACAGAATTGGGTGTGTAGTCAGCAGACAAGTTGACACTTTGAATTTCACAGATAGTGATGTCATCTCCTGCATCAATTTGAGAGTATGCAGATTCAATATTTACTAAAATGATTGCAAGCAGAAAAAATAGAATTCTCATAGAGAAATTGTTAAGTCGGTTAAGTATAAACAGCTCATAAAGTTACAAATATATTTTTAGATTTTCAATTAGATTTGAACGTAACCTTAGATTAAATTCATTTTTAGTGTTTTAAAAATTAGAATTGTTGATTCAGAATGTTAATTTTGCACAAAAATTTATAACATATGAAAATTACAGTTGTAGGCGCTGGGGCAGTAGGCGCAAGTTGTGCAGAATATATTGCTATCAAAAACTTCGCTTCAGAAGTAGTTTTAATTGATATTAAAGAAAACTTTGCAGAAGGTAAAGCCATGGATTTAATGCAAACAGCTACTTTAAATGGCTTTGACACTAAAATCACTGGAAGCACTAATGATTATTCAAAAACGGCGAATAGTGATGTTGCAGTAATTACGAGTGGAATCCCTAGAAAACCTGGTATGACTCGAGAAGAGTTAATCGGTATTAACGCTGGTATTGTAAAAACAGTTTCAGAGAATTTAATTAAACATTCGCCTAATGTAATTTTAATTATAGTCAGTAATCCTATGGATACTATGACTTACTTAGCACACAAAGTAACTGGTCTTCCAAAGAATAGAATCATCGGCATGGGTGGGGCATTGGATAGTGCTAGATTCAAATATAGACTTAGCGAAGCTTTAGAATGTCCTGCGTCAGATATAGACGGCATGGTTATCGGAGGGCATAGCGACAAAGGAATGCTTCCATTAACGAGATTAGCTACAAGAAATAGTGTCAGAGTTTCTGAATTCATTTCTGAAGATAGATTGCAAAAAGTATTGGAAGATACTAAGGTTGGTGGTGCAACATTAACATCAATGTTAGGAACTTCAGCGTGGTATGCTCCTGGTGCTGCTGTTTCTTCACTTGTACACTCAATTGCTTGTGACCAACACAAGATGTTCCCATGTTCAGTAATGTTAGACGGAGAGTATGGCTTAAACGATTTATGTATAGGTGTTCCTGTAATATTAGGAAAGAACGGAATTGAAAGAATTGTAGAAATTGAGCTTAACGATGCTGAAAAAGAAAAGTTAAACGATTCTGCAGATGGAGTTAGAGCTACAAATGCTTTAATTGACTAAAAATAATTAAGAGTTATTGTTTTTAATAATGGAGAGTTCGCTCTCCATTTTTTATTGGACTATTATTTTTTTCCAAATGATTTTAGAGCTATCTAGTGTTTCAAAGGATATAAAATAATAGGCTGGCTGAAGTTGACTAACATCAATATTTGACTGTTCGCTTATTTGTTTATTGATAAGTAGCTTCCCATGTATGGAGTAGATTTTTGCGATAGCATCTACTTCTGACTTAACATTTATAAATTTGTCAGTAGGGTTAGGATATATATCAATTAAAGTCGAAACGTCATAAGTTGAATTAGAGCTTAAAGTACTGTCGCTAATATAATAGAACAATCCTCCTGATTGCATGCCATAAAACATATCTCTTTTACCATCACCATTGAAGTCTTCGTACAAGCAAGCAACATTTTTACCTTCTTGAATATTTTCGAAATTATCACTCACCAAATTGAAAGAGCCTGAAAGATTTCCAGAAATGTTATTGTAATGATAAATCCGTCCAATTTCGCTACCAATCAACATTTCTATCTCTCCATTTTCAGAAAAAACAAAGGGAATGCTAAAGCCGTATAAACTTTCGTCGTTAGTTACGGAAATAGCACCAAAATCTTCAACGAGATTATCAAAAACAGGGTTGGTTTCAGAGCCATTATTTTGAGCATAAGTAATACTTCCGTCGACTTTGCCAATGACTAAGTCCAATAAACCATCTTCATTCATATCAAATAAAAAAGGTGCTGAATGTTGACCAATATCAATAGTATTTAAATTAACATTTTCAAGTTCGAACTGAGCGTCATTACCAATTGCTGAGGTGTTTTTGAAATAATGAATTTTTCCATTTCCATCACCAACAATTAAATCAATGTCGCCATCATTATCCAAGTCTCCAAATGTAGGAGTGAGGCCAGCAACAGAAGCTACTAATCCAGTATCTAAATTTATTGAGGATAAATTGCCGAAGTTTCTATCAATTAATTCGAAATTAGGCTCTGTCTCACTTCCAATATTTCTTAGTAATGCCAGTTGAGAAGATGGATTATTTCCAGCGTGATAACCGTAATTTCCAATAATTAAATCCTTTAATCCGTCATTGTTATAGTCAATCATTGCTGGATAAGCAGCTGTACCAAAATCCAGTGTAAGCTCTTGCAAGAAATCGGTTTTTTCAAATTCAAAAACTGGAGCATTATCTGCGCCGGAATTTAGATAGAGGTAAATGCTTTCAAAATCTTCGGCATTATTATTTGTGTTTGGACTAACGACTAAATCTCTGAGCCCATCATTATTAACATCTAAGTGAAATGCTGCAGGGAAAGATTCAATCTCAGCGCTTATATTACTGCCGTTTCCAATGGGGAAGTCTTGATTTACAGAAGTCATTAAGGCCTCTTCAGAATCACCAGTATTAGTCAATAAATTGAGGTTATTAAAAGAAACGTCACCAAGAATGATGTCCATGTCATTATCACCATCAATATCTAAAGTAAGGGTTGATGAGCCACTGTGTCCTCCTGAAGAACGACTTTCAACTATTGGTTGATCTATTATAGTTTGACTTTCGCAGCTATTGAAGTCATACTCATTCAAGCCTTCAAAAAACCTTCCCCAACAGTCGGTTTTGAGTTCAAAAATTAAGCTATCACAATTGCCGTAAAGCTCTTGACTTTGATTTTGGTGGTACTCAACATAACCGCCGCTTTGCTTAAATGTCAACACATCTATATCTCCATCAAAGTCTACATCAACAAATGAGGGAATATCAACTTCAGATATAATAATTGCACTTTGGATAGGTCCTAAGTCGCTTATTAGCGCATCCGTTTCCAGTTCAAAACTTAATGAAGTGCCTACAGATGTGTTTTTGTATAATCTAACGTAACTATCGTTATAAGTAAATATGTCTTCTTTACCATCACAATTAAAGTCAATCAGTAATGCCCATTTTTCGAGTTTAGGAAAATCATAACTGTATTCTTTGGAGTAGGAATAACTTAAATCTGATCCGCTGGTATTTTTGATAAAAGCGAGAGTTCTATCTCCAATTCGTTCAAAAACAAAAACATCATTTACGCCATCGTTATTAAAATCAATATTAGAAAGTTGAGACGAACTTAAACCACCCGTAAAAGGATTTTGGATAATTACACCATTTTCTAATATTGACAATTCAGCTCTTTTAAGCTGTTGAGAAAAGGAAGAAAGACTAATAATAGTCAAATAAAAAATCAGCATTCTTTTCATACCAATACAAATTTACAACATATAAAATATATAATGCGTGCTATGCCATTCAATTCAACTAATATTCCTTCATTGTTTTTCCAATTGCTATTTCAAATTTGAAAAACTATATTTGCCCGTTCTAAACTAATCATAATTATGCAAAATAAAAGTTTCGTTTCTCTGTTTGCAATCGTATTTGCACTTGTTTGTTTGTATCAATTATCATTTACATCTGTTGTAAGGGGGATTGAAGAGGATGCGGTTGAATACTCTAACGGAGATGAAATAAAAGAAAAAAGATATCTTGATTCTATAGCCACAGAGCCTGTTTATAACATTGGAATAAAGAATTATACTTATAATGAGTGTAAATCGAGAGAAATTAATCTAGGTCTTGACCTTAAAGGTGGGATGAACGTTACGTTGGAAGTGTCTGTTGTAGACGTTATCCGTGCAATGTCAAACTACAATTCAGATGAGATGTTTAATTCTGCAATTAAACTTGCTCAAGAAAAACAAAGAGACAGCCAAGACAATTTCGTCACACTATTTGGTCAGTCATTTTCAGAAGTAAACCCTGATGGCAAGCTTGCGTCAATATTTTATACTCCTGAGTTAAAAGATAAAATTAATTCCAATTCAACTAATGAAGAAGTTCTAGGAGTTATTGGTATAGAAGTTGAGGACGCTATCAGTCGTTCATTTAACATACTGCGTTCCAGAATTGATAGATTTGGAGTTACTCAGCCAAACATCCAAAGACTAGAAGGTTCTGGTAGAATCTTAGTTGAATTGCCCGGTGTTAAAGACCCTGAAAGGGTTAGAAAATTATTGCAAGGAACAGCTCAACTCGAGTTTTGGGAAACCTATGAAAATACAGAAGTAATAGGTCTTATCGATCAAATAAATACATTTCTAAAGTCAACTATTGAAGAAGAAGTAGAAGAAGTTGCTACTGCAGACTCGGAGTCTACAGAAGAATCTGTTGATAGTTCGGAGGATATGATTTCAGATTTAGCTATTGATGAGTTAAGTATAGATTCAGAAGTTTCTTCAGATAGTACAGCACTTTCTGCTGAGCAGTTCTCTAGACAGAACCCTCTATATGCTGTATTATATCCAAATATCAGTCAAACAAATCAACCTAACAGTGGGCCTGTTTGTGGTATTTCTGACATTAAAGATACTTCAAAGGTAAATGAATTCTTAAGAATGGATGAAGTGAAGGATATCTTACCACGTGATATTAAGTTTTCATGGACTGTTAAACCTTATGATCCAGAAGGGAAATTTGTACAGTTAGTAGCCCTAAGAGTAACTTCGCGTGATGGTAATGCCGCTATGGAAGGTGATGTTGTTACTGATGCTAGAACTGATTTTGGTCAATTCAATGGTGTGCCAGAAGTATCAATGACCATGAGTGCTGAAGGTTCAAGACAGTGGAAAAGACTAACGGCAGATAATATTGGTAAAAGTATTGCTATTGTACTTGATGATTTTGTGTATTCTTTCCCAACAGTTCAAGCTGAAATTTCCGGAGGAAGATCTCAAATTACAGGTAACTTTACTATTAATGAAGCGAATGACTTATCTAATATTTTAAAGTCAGGTAAATTACCAGCTCCTGCAAGAATTATTGAAGAAGCAATTGTTGGACCATCTTTAGGTCAAGAAGCGATTGATTCAGGATTAAAATCATTCATAATAGCATTGGCATTAGTGCTAGTATACATGATGTTCTATTACAGTTTCGCAGGAATAGTATCAAATATTGCCCTTCTTGCAAACTTGTTTTTTGTATTTGGAGTGTTATCATCAATCGGAGCTGTTTTAACATTACCAGGAATTGCGGGTATAGTTCTTACAATTGGTATGTCTGTTGATGCAAATGTCCTTATCTATGAAAGAATTAGAGAAGAGTTGTTAAACGGAAAAGGGCTTAAACTTGCTGTTTCCGATGGTTACAAAAATGCTTACAGTTCTATTATTGATGCAAATGTTACTACCTTATTGACAGGTATAGTATTATATATGTTTGGTTCTGGACCAATCAAAGGGTTTGCAACGACATTAGTAATCGGTATTTTAACCTCACTATTCTCTGCGATATTCATTACAAGACTAGTTTTCTACTGGAGACTTAGCAAGAAAGAATCGGTATCGTTTGACAACAAAATCACTAGAGGAGCATTTAAAAATACCGCCATCGACTTTATTGGAAAAAGAAAAGTCTTTTATGCCATTTCATCAATTTTAATACTCATAGGTATTGGTTCACTTGTAACTAAGAAATTAAACTATGGTGTTGACTTTAAAGGAGGTAGAACTTTTGTAGTAAGGTTTGATTCTGCTGCAATTGAAAATGAAGACTTAAGAAGTTCTCTAGCGAATTATTTTGTAGATGAAGAAGGTTTAAAAATGTTCCCTGAAGTTAAAACGTTTGGTGACGAGAACCAAGTTAAAATTACTACAAAATACTTAATAGATAGTAAAGAATTAACTGCTGATGATTTAGTGCTTAGTCAGTTAGATGCTGGATTAGCACAGTTTGGCTCTTATGAAGTTATGAGTTCTCAGAAAGTAGGTCCAACTATTGCAGATGACATTAAAGTATCTGCATTATGGTCAATAATTTTCTCTTTATTCATCATATTTTTATACATCTTACTAAGATTTAGAAAATGGCAATTTAGTTTAGGTGCTGTTGCTGCAGTATTCCATGACGTATTAATAGTATTATCAATATTCTCTATTTTCTACGGAATATTACCATTCTCCCTTGAAATTGACCAAGCATTTATTGCTGCTCTTTTAACTATTATAGGTTATTCACTTAACGATACAGTGGTTGTTTTTGACCGTATCCGTGAGCATATGGCTATCTATAAGAAGAAAGAGTTCAATTCTCTTGTGAATAATGCACTTAATAGCACACTAAGTAGAACAGTTAATACATCATTAACAACGTTTTTTGTGCTATTAGTTATTTTCTTATTTGGAGGAGAAGTTATTAGAGGATTTATGTTTGCATTAATGGTGGGTGTTGTAGTAGGAACCTACTCATCCCTATTTGTTGCATCACCAATTATGCTTGATACAATTAAGAAGTCTGTTACCGAAAAGAAGTAACTTTCTTAATCATATTATAAATAAAAAATGCCTCTTTTTGAGGCATTTTTATTTTGAACCCTTAACTTTGTAAGTGAATTATTCAAACTCAAACCGATTATGTTGAATGTTATTTTATTTATTGGAGGCCCTGAGATAGTTATTATAATGCTTGTTGTTGTAATGCTATTTGGCTCAAAAAAAATTCCTGAACTTGCTCGTGGATTGGGTAAAGGACTTAGAGAACTAAAAGATGCGTCTGACGATATTAAACGAGAAATTCGTTCAACAGCTACCACGGTAAAAGAAGAAGTACAGAAAGTTGAAAAAGACCTAAAGAAGTAAACAAAAAAACAGCATCAATGATGCTGTTTTTTAATTTCAATTAATTTAATTCTTAAACCACTCCCTTCACAGTCTTAACAATTCTTGCGGCAATTTTATAAGGATCACCGTTAGATGCTGGACGTCTGTCTTCTAGCCATCCTTTCCACCCATTTTCAACTGTTAAGATAGGAATTCTTATAGAAGCACCTCTATCAGAAATGCCATAACTAAAGTCGTTAATTGAAGCTGTTTCATGAAGACCAGTTAATCTCTCGTCGTTGTAAGCACCATAAACACTAATATGTTCTTTAGTTACAGGTCTGAAAGCTTCACATATTTTTTCATAAACCTCTTGAGAACCACACGTTCTTAATGTATTGTTCGAGAAGTTAGCGTGCATACCAGAACCATTCCAATCTCCTTTTACTGGTTTTGGATGATATTCAATGTAATAGCCGTAGCTTTCAGTAAGTCTGTCCAAAAGGTACCTAGCTATCCATATTTCATCGCCAGCTTTTTTAGCGCCTTTAGCAAAAAGTTGAAACTCCCACTGACCACTAGCAACCTCTTGGTTAATACCTTCGAAGTTTAATCCAGCTTCAATACACAAATCAGCATGTTCTTCAACAAATTCTCTACCATGAGTGTTTTTTCCACCGACAGAGCAATAATACAAGCCTTGAGGTCCAGGATATCCACCTAATGGAAAACCAAGTGGAAGTTGAGTATTTTTATCCATGATAAAGTATTCTTGTTCGAAGCCAAACCAAAAATCATTATCATCGTCATCAATAGTAGCTCTTCCGTTTGAATCGTGAGGAGTTCCATCGGCATTTAACACCTCAGTCATAACTAAGTAACCATTAATTCTGCTAGGATCAGGATAAATTGCAACAGGTTTTAACAAGCAATCTGATGAGCCTCCAGATGCTTGTTGAGTAGAACTTCCATCAAAAGACCAGGTCGGACAATCTTCTAATTTACCACTAAAGTCGTTCATTACTTTAGTTTTACTTCTCATGTTTTGAGTTGGTACATGACCGTCTAGCCAAATGTACTCAAGTTTGCTTTTTTTCATTTTCTTTAAATGCTAATTTTTTTAATATGTGTACTAATTACACAAAACTACCTTATTTTGTAAATATTTCAATAGGCATTTTTTAAAATTATTAACAACTTTTTAATAGATATTTACTTGTGTCTTTTTCAAAAGAAATAAATCCTTATTTTAGCAAAAATTCTAAGTACAAAAAATGAAACATTTACTTTCACTTACGGCGCTATTAATTATTTTATCGTCAACAACTTTAGTTTCTCAAAACTCATCTAAGAAAGTTAAAACATCGAAGGCCGATAAGGCTTTTATGATGCAGAACTATCATGAGGCCGAGAAACTTTATAAGGAAGATTACACCAAAGAAAAAAATAGGGCTAAGAAAGCCGAATTGATTTTCTTACAAGCAGAATGTGCTCGAAATATCGGTACGCCTATATATTTGAAAAAGGCTACTGCAATGTATAAAAGAGCAATCAAAGCCAAATATCCTCATGCTGAAGTATACTTAAGGTACGCTCAGGTATTACAAAAACAACAGAAGTTTTCTGAAGCTGTAGTCCAATTTGAAAAGTATAAAGAGCTAAAGTCTAATGACGATAGAGCTGATAAAGGAATTGCTTCATGTCTGTTTGCACTTGACGCCCTCCAAAACCCATCCCGTTACGTACTGACATCATTTCCTCATAATACCAACCAGGAAGAATATTCTCCCTGCTATGCTAGTAGAGATTACGATGAGTTGTTTTTCACATCTTCAAGAGATGGCTCTTTAGGAAAAGCTACTGACGGATTTACAGGAAATTCTTATACGGATATCTATTGGTCTAAATTTGATAAAAAGAAAAATAGATGGTCAAAGCCCACACCATTTGAAGAACCTATGAATACTTCAAATCACGAAGCTACTCCAACAATGAATGATCGTGGTAACGAATTATTCTTCACAAGATGTATGGAAAACTCAAAAGTAAAGCCGATTCCTACTTGTGAAATTTATTTTTCAAGAAAAAAAGGTAAGAGCTGGATTTCTCCAGTATTAGTGCCATTGCCTTATGACAGTGTGAGTAGTTTCGCTCATCCTTCACTCAGAGGAGATGGTAAGGTCTTGTATTTCTCTTCAGATATGAAAGGCGGATTTGGTGGAAAAGATATCTGGTACATCAAAAAATTAAAAAGAGATGAGTGGAGTGAGCCAATCAACATGGGAGACAAAATAAACACAAGTGGTAATGAACTATTCCCTTTCATTCACAACGATGGTTCTTTATACTTCTCGTCTGATGGTCTAGTTGGTATGGGTGGTTTGGATATCTTCAAGGCAGAGTTTGATGGTGAAAATAACCTTCGTTCTATTTCAAACATGAAGAGTCCTATTAATTCATCTAATGACGACTTCGGAATTATCTTTGAAGCAGAAGATGAAAAGGGTTACCTTTCATCGAATAGACTTGGTAGCAAGGGAGATGATATTTATCAATTTCATTTACCAAAACTTAATTTAACTATTTCTGGAGTAATCACTGATATAAAATCCAGTCAAGTAGTTAGCGGGGCAAAAGTAGAAATTGTTGGTAGCGATGGTAGTAAAACGGAAACTTTTACTGATAATTCTGGTAGATATTTATTTGGAAAAGACTTTGTTAAAGAAAATATATCTTACAATATAACCGTCTCAAAAGAGGGATATCTTTCTAATAATTTCTCAGAAACTACTATTGGTGTAAAAGAGTCTGTAAACATAGTTCAAGACATAGTATTAGAAGCTACACAAGACGAAATAGTACTTCCTAAAATTGAGTACGATTACAACAGTGCCAAGCTAAGAAAAGAATCTAAAGATGCATTAGATGCACTAATACTAGTTTTAAAGAAAAATCCAAATGTTGTTATCCAACTTCGTTCACATACAGATAGTAGAGCTGGTGATGACTTTAATATGGAGTTATCACAAAGACGTGCTCAAATTTGTGTTGATTATATGGTTGATAAAGGTATAAAGCCAAAAAGACTAGTTGCTAAGGGAATGGGAGAAACAGAACCTTATGTAATGGATGTTAAAGATGGTAAATTGAGACCTGGGGCAGTTTTATCTGCTGACTTTATCGAAAATAAACTCAAAAGAAATAAGGATAAAGAAAAGGCTCACCAGTACAACAGAAGAACAGATTTTATAGTAGTATCTAATGCTTTTTACGATGTTGAAAAGGATGAGATACTAGTGAAGAAGAAGTAAATAATTTAAATAAAATTTAAAGCGTCTCGATTTTTCGAGATGCTTTTTTTTACCAATATGTCAAGTAGTAGATATAATCTTAGGGGAGTTTCAGCAGACAAGGAAGATGTTCACAGTGCTATAAAAAATGTAGATAAAGGCCTTTTTCCTCAAGCATTTTGTAAAATTGTTCCAGATTACCTATCAAACGATAATGATTATTGTGTGGTAATGCATGCGGACGGTGCTGGTACTAAATCATCATTAGCCTACATGTATTGGAAAGAAACTGGTGATATCTCTGTTTGGAAAGGTATTGCTCAAGATGCACTTGTGATGAACTTGGATGACTTACTTTGTGTAGGTGTAACTGATAACATCTTACTCTCTTCAACTATAGGTAGAAATAAAAATCTAATCCCTGGTGAAGTCATTTCAGCCATCATCAATGGAACAGAAGAGTTACTTTCAGATTTAAGAAGTCAAGGTGTAGATATCAAATCAACAGGTGGGGAGACTGCCGATGTTGGTGATTTAGTCCGAACGATTATAGTTGATTCTACTGTTATTGCTCGATTAAAAAGAGAAGATGTCATCTCAAACCATAATATACAAGATGGTGATGTAATTGTAGGACTTTCTTCATTTGGACAGGCTAGCTATGAGTCAGAGTATAATGGTGGAATGGGGAGTAATGGGTTAACTTCTGCTCGACACGATGTTTTTTCAAAATACTTGGCGAATAAATATCCAGAAAGTTTTGACCCATCAGTTCCAGAAGATTTAATATATTCAGGAACAAAAATGCTAACAGATACTCAGGAAGACCTGACTGTTGATATTGGCAAATTAGTGCTTTCACCAACACGAACCTATGCCCCAGTCATTAAGAAGATTCTTGATGCTTACAGAAATGATATTCACGGAATGGTGCACTGCAGTGGAGGTGCACAGACAAAAGTTTTACATTTTGTAAATGACGTTCATGTTATAAAAGATAACCTTTTTGATATCCCTCCCTTGTTTGAATTAATTCAAAAAGAATCTAATACGGACTGGAAAGAAATGTACAAGGTTTTCAATATGGGACACCGAATGGAATTATATGTTCCTGCAGAAATAGCAGACGAAATCATTGCTATATCAAAACAGTTTAATGTTGATGCTAAAGTGGTTGGTAGAGTAGAATCTAATAAAGGTAAAAAGTTGACAATTAAGAGTCAATACGGTGAATTTGTTTATTAATTATGCTAGATAAGTTAGAAGCAATAAAAGTAAGATTTGATGAAGTGTCACAATTAATTGTTGACCCTAATATCATTTCTGATATGAAGCAGTATATTCAACTAAACAAAGAATATAAAGACTTACAACCAATCATAGCGGCTTATAAAGATTATAGAAACCTGTTATCAAATCTCGAAAATGCCAAAGAGATGCTTAAAGATGACGAGATGAAGGAAATGGCTCGAATGGAACTTGATGAACTTACACCATTAAGAAATTCTATGGAAGAAGACATTAAGGTGTTATTAATTCCTAAAGATCCAGCCGATTCCAAAAATGCTGTGGTGGAAATACGTGCAGGAGCAGGAGGAGATGAAGCTAGTATTTTTACAGGTGACCTTTACAGAATGTATTTAAATTATGCGGGTACTAAAGGTTGGAAAACTGAACTTGTAGATGTTGCAGAAGGAACATCAGGTGGTTACAAGGAAATCATATTTAATGTAAAGGGTGAAGATGTGTACGGAATGCTCAAATTTGAATCTGGTGTTCACCGTGTTCAAAGAGTGCCACAAACCGAAACTCAGGGGCGTGTTCACACATCTGCAGCTTCAGTAGTAGTAATGCCTGAAGCAGAAGAATTTGATGTTGAAATAAAAGACAGCGATATAAGAAAAGATACATATTGTTCGTCAGGCCCTGGTGGTCAGTCAGTAAATACCACTTATTCCGCTGTAAGACTTACACATATTCCAACAGGTGTCGTAGCACAATGTCAAGACCAAAAATCTCAGCATAAAAATTACGACAAAGCACTCAAAGTTCTGCGTTCAAGAATTTATGAAATAGAAATGCAAAAGCGGTTAGAAGAGCTTTCAGGCAAAAGGAAATCAATGGTCGTTACTGGAGACCGTTCTGCAAAAATTAGAACATACAATTATCCACAAGGAAGGGTAACCGACCATAGAATTGGTCTGACACAGTACAATCTATCAAACGTTATTGATGGTGATATTGAAAAGTTTATCGAAGAGCTTAAAATAGCAGAAAACGCTGAAAGACTAAAAGAAGGTACAACCCAAACAGATTAAAAATGACAGCAAACGACCTATTTGAGCAAATAAAAGCAAAAGAATCATTCTTATGTATTGGCTTAGATACTGATTTGCAAAAAATCCCTTCTCATTTACTTGATTTAGAAGACCCTGTTTTTGAATTTAACAAGCAAATTATTGATGCTACTTCAGATTTATGTGTTGCCTATAAACCAAATATTGCCTTCTATGAAAGTATGGGTGAAAAGGGATGGAAAAGCCTTAAGAAAACGATAGACTATATTCCTAAAGATATTTTTACAATCGCCGATGCTAAGCGTGGGGATATTGGTAATACCTCTAAGATGTATGCTAAGACATTTTTTGAAACCTATAATTTTGATTCAGTAACTGTTGCACCATACATGGGTTCTGATTCGGTTACTCCATTTTTAGAATTTAAAGATAAATGGGCAATAATACTAGCCTTAACATCAAACAGTGGAGGATTGGATTTTCAAATAACTAAAGATGAAAATGGAGAAATGCTTTATCAGAAAGTATTGAAAACATCAAAAAGTTATGGTGAAAACATCATGTTTGTGGTAGGAGCTACTAGAGCAGAATCTTTGAAAGAAATTAGAGAGATTGTCCCGAACCATTTTCTATTAGTTCCAGGTGTAGGAGCTCAAGGAGGTAACCTAAATGATGTTGCCAAATACGGAATGAACAATCAATGTGGATTGCTCGTAAATTCTTCAAGAGGGATTATTTATGCTGATTCAACGAAAGATTTTGCAATAAAAGCAAGAGAGCAAGCGTTGGCTTTGCAGCAACAGATGAAAGTCTTACTGTCTTTGTCGTTATAAAAACTTACTTAAACCAATGAAAAGACACTCTTTTTTAGTAATCTTAACTCTGCTAAGTTTAAATGTGTTTTCACAAAAAAAACACACCATAAGTGGTTATGTAAATGACAAAGAAACTGGCGAGAGCTTAATTGGTGTAAATGTAATTTGGAAAGAAAAATTTCAAGGTACAACCTCAAATACATATGGTTTTTTTAGTTTAACCCTTCCTGAAGGAGAAGTAAATATTGATTTCTCATATATTGGGTATGAGCTTACTTCAAAAACTATTAATCTTAATAAGGATATTAGATTAAATATCGAATTAACCTCTTCATCTACTAATATTCAAGAAGTTACAATTGTTGGAGAAGAAACAGTTGTTGAACGAACTCAATCAAGTATAGTTGAAGTCCCAGTAGAGCAAATTAAAAATATACCAGCACTACTAGGTGAAGTAGATGTTTTAAAAGCCATTCAATTACTGCCTGGTGTTCAGTCTGGAGGAGAAGGGACCAGTGGATTTTACGTTAGAGGTGGCGGTCCAGATCAAAACTTAATTCTTTTAGATGGTGTTCCAGTATATAATGCGTCTCACCTATTTGGTTTTTTCTCGGTATTTAACGCTGATGCAATCAAAAATGTACGCTTAACTAAGGGTGGCTTTCCGTCACGTTTTGGTGGACGCTTATCCTCTGTTCTAGAAATAGATATGAAGGAAGGAAACATGAAAAAAATAGAAGGAGAAGGAAGTGTCGGAATAATATCTTCAAAACTTACTTTACAAGGACCAATTATAAAAGATAAAACGTCATTCATTATTTCAGGAAGAAGAACGTATATTGATATTTTAGCTCAACCTTTTATTAGGCAGTCGAATGATGGAAATCCTGCAGGATATTTTTTCTATGACTTGAATGCAAAGTTGAATCATAAGATTTCCGAAAATGATAGGTTGTACTTGAGTGCATATTCTGGTAAAGATCGTTTTTATCTCTCTGAAAGTTATAGTTCTGATGATGATAAGTTAAATTCTCAGCAAAGCGATTTAAGATATAATTACAGCACTGATTTTGGATTTGAATGGGGGAATTTAACATCCTCCTTAAGATGGAATCATCTTTTTAGCAATAAACTCTTTAGTAACACGACAGCAACCTTTAGTAAGTATAAATTTCAGACTGATGTAGTAGACTATTCTGAACAAACTTATCAGAATACACTAAGTTCAGACTCCTTGCAATTTGCCTATTATTCAGGCATTAAAGATATAGGAGCTAAAATAGATTTTGATTACTTGCCAAACCCTAATCATTATGTGAAGTTTGGATTAAATTATACCTATCATCATTTTTCACCAGGAGCTATAGACTATTTTGAAAGTAATTATTCCAGAGATTCTCTTCAAAATGTAAGCTATTCTAAAACTGATACAATCTTTAACTTTTCAAGAGAATTATTTAGTCATGACAGTTATTTATTCATAGAAGATGATATAAAAGTTAATGACCAATTGAAAGTGAATGTAGGCTTGCATTTTGCGAATTTTCTTACTGATGGAAAATCATATTTTGATTTACAACCTAGAGTTTCATCAAGGTATATAATTAGTAAAGATTGGTCTGTAAAAGCATCATATGCCCAAATGCAACAACATATTCATTTACTGAGCAATACTAGTGTTGGTCTACCAATAGATATATGGGTGCCAAGTACTGACTCTGTTCCTCCTCAACGCTCTCGACAAGTGGCAATATCCTTGAATCATACTCTTAAAAATGGACTTTTTGAAATCAGTTTAGAAGGGTATTACAAAACCATGTCTGATTTAATGACTCTAAAACCTGGCTCTCAAATTATTGGCTTTCAAGATTGGCAAGAAAAGGTTGAAACATCCGGACAGGGAAGAGCCTATGGCGTAGAATTATTTTTTCAAAAGAAAAAAGGTAAAACAACAGGATGGGTTGGTTATACTTTGGCTTTTAGTGAAAGAAAATTTGACAATATTAATTTGGGTAATTGGTATCCTTACAAGTATGATAGACGTCATGATATATCAATAGTCATGTCACATAAATTTAACGAGAATTTTGATATTGGTACAACTTGGGTATTCGGAACAGGAAATAATATAACCTTAAGTACTGCTAGATATCCAGAAATTGGAATGGGAGGGAATATTAATGGAATTGAATACTCAGAAGTCAATGAAGTTGATTATTATCCTTCTAGAAATAATTATAGAATGGCTTCTTATCATCGTCTCGATCTAGGTCTTAATTTTAATAAAAAGAAAAAATGGGGCGAACGAACGTGGTCAATTGGAGCTTATAATGTATACAATAGAAAAAACCCATTCTTTATTAGGATTGATAATGAACCTACCTTAGTTAACAATACCATAATAAATAATAAAGTAGCGAAGCAGGTAAGCCTATTTCCTATAATTCCATCAATCACCTACAAATTTAAATTTTAGATTATGAGATTTTTAACTAGTTTAATTTCGGTAGTCTTGCTTTTTACTTCATGTGAAGATATGCAAACAGTAATTGATTTGGAACTCCCTCCACATCAATCCAAATTAGTTGTGAATTCTTCCAATAAAATTGATGACAAATTTAAAGTATATGTATCTCACTCTCTAGATCCTTTAAGTAGTGAGAGTTTTGAGTTTCATTCTGACGCAGTAGTAACATTATTTGAAAATGAAATATACATTGATTCATTAACTTATATTGACTCATCAAAACTTTATAAAAGCAATGTAGTTGCAGAATTTGATAAATCATATAGTTTAAGAGTATTTCATGCTGATTATCCTTTGCTAAATTCAAAACCTTTAAGTGCACCTTCAATAACAGAAATAAAATCAGTTAATCATACAACTACTAGTACAAGTGGAAACGTTACAAGTTTTATTGAAATTGAGTTTGATGACGATGTCTCTGAAGAAAATTTTTACCTTCTTAAATTAGTTTCATACACCCATTACCTTAATGAAAATGAAGAGCCTCAAGTAGTAAGTTCGCCAATCTATTTTGAATCTTCCGACCCTTCACTTTCAAATGGCTCTGCAAGTTTTGATGAAGAGTATGGACGAAATGTTATGTTTAATGATCAGCTATTCAATGGACAGACAAAGCGAATTGAATTAAGTTATGAGAATTATTATTACTATGAAGATGATTTAGAATTTGGAGTAGGTACTGAATCAAAAATTGACTCTATAAAAGTTAGCTTATCAACTCTAGATTACGATTATTACACTTACCATTCGTCCAGAATTTCACAAAACAATACTGCCGGTGGTGCTATATTTGGCTCCGAACCCGTTAATGTATACAACAGTTTTACAAATGACGATGGTTCTGAAAATGGCTATGGTCTTTTTTCTATTATCTCAAAAGATACGTTTATGATTCGGATAGACTAACTGTTGTTTAAAGCCATGAATGAAAATCTTCTCCATTATATATGGCAATTCTGCCATTTTGATATTAACTCATTACTTACTACTAAACAACAACGCATATCAATTTTAAAAGTAGGTGTTCACAATTTTGATGCTGGTCCAGATTTCAAATCATCACAAATTAGAATAGAGAATTTGGTTTGGAATGGTGATATTGAGATACATCTAAACTCTTCTGACTGGAACAAACATAGACATCATTATAACGAAAAATATAATTCTGTAATCCTTCATGTAGTTTGGAATCACGACACAGAAGTTTATAATTCATCAGGAGATGAGATTCCATGTTTAGAGTTATGTAGTATTGTTGATAGGAGTTTATTAGGAAGGTACGAGCAATTAATGAATAGTAAAACCAAAATTATTTGTGAACCTTACATTGGTGAATTAGATTCATTTCAAGTCAATCAATTTTTGGAAAGATTGCTTGTAGAAAGGCTGGAGGAAAAGACATCTCAATTTATAAAAGAGTTTGAGATTGATAAAAATAATTGGGAAAATACCTTTTACAACGCTTTGTTTTACACGATAGGTTTGAGAGTAAATTCAACATCTATGCTAGCTCTTTCAAAACAGTTGCCATTATCCATTCTACAAAAACATAAAAACAATATATTTCAAATAGAAGCTTTACTATTTGGTACAGCAGGATTCTTAGAAAAAGTCAAAGATGATTATAGCGTATCACTAAAAAACGAATATTCATTTCTAAAACATAAATATAGATTAAAGAAATTAAAAGAGTCCGACTGGATGTTTATGCGATTACGCCCATCTTCATTCCCAACTGTTAGATTGGCTCAATTAGCAATGCTTATACATAAAAACACACATCTTTTTTCAAAAGTGTTATAAGCTCAAACTTTAGATGAAATACGGAGGTTGTTTAAATCTAGTGTGAGTGAATATTGGTTAACACACTATCACTTTAATAAAGAGTCAGTAAGACGAAAAAAACATTTGGAAAAGAAGTCATTAACTCAATAGTAATAAATGCTATATGTCCAATTCTATTTGCATATTCAAAGCGAAAATCAGCATTAACTTTTCAAGATTTAGCGATACAATATCTTGAAGAATGTAAGGCCGAAAACAATTATGTGATAAGACAGTACTCTTCAATAAGTATCAGCCCTAAATCTGCCGCTCAGTCCCAAGCTCTATTGCAACTAAAAAGAAAATATTGTGAAAGCAAAAAATGTTTAAATTGCAACATCGGTAATCAATTACTTAAAGGATAATGCATCAATTCAATAATTTTTTTGAAAAACAGTTTTTTGGAGTAAGTGCATGGTGGGCAAGTAAATTAGGTTTAAGACCTTCTTTTGTTAGGCTATTTTTTATATATCTATCCTTTGTTAACTTTGGAATACCATTAGTGTATCTAACAATGGTTTTTATCCTGCGAGTAAGAAATCATTTTAAGTACCGAAAAAGACCTAGTGTTTTTGACCTTTAAATTATGAAATTAGGTATCTACGTTTTTTCAAAAATTTATTCAGCCATACTTTTCATATTTATTGTTGTTGCAATAGCTATAGTTGGCTATATGTATATTGAAGATTATTCTTTGAGTGAAGCTGTTTATATGACAGTAATCACATTGTCAACAGTTGGCTTTCAAGAAGTCCGAGAATTAAGTCCAGAAGGAAGATTGTTCACGACATTTTTAATAATCACAAGTTTTGGTACATTTGCTTATGCGGTATCTGTACTAACCACTTATATAGTTAGTGGAGAGTTTAATAAATATTTTAAGGACTACAAAGTGAAAAAAGATGTAAAGCAAATTGAAAATCATGTGGTCGTTTGTGGCTATGGTAGAAATGGTTCGCAAGCTGTAAAAAAATTATTTGCACATGAGCAGGATTTTGTAGTTATTGATAATAACCCAGAGCGTATTGAAAAACTTAGAGATTCCAAGAATATTTTATTTATAAATGGAGATGCCACTTTAGACGAAACACTAGAAAAAGCAGGTATTTCAAAGGCCAAGGCATTAATAACAAGTTTAGCATCTGATGCAGATAATTTATATGTAGTATTGTCGGCACGTCAAAAAAATAAGGATCTAACAATTATAAGCAGAGCCTCATTTGATGAATCTTATAGCAAATTAAAAATAGCTGGAGCCAACAATGTCATAATGCCAGATAAATTAGGAGGAGCTCACATGGCTTCCTTAGTAACAACTCCTGATGTAGTTGAATTTCTAGATAACATAGCTCTGGAAGGTGATGCTGAAATTAATCTAGATGAAATCTCTTTTGAGGAATTACCAGTAGATTTACATAATAAAACAATAAAAGATATTAATGCTAGATACAAAACAGGTTGCAACATTATTGGATACAAAACTTCAGAAGGTGAATATGTAATAAATCCGAATGCAGATACTCCAATTTTACCTAATTCTAAGCTGTTTGTACTAGCAAATACCGAACAAATTAATCATTTATATAGCATATTAAATTTAGCATGACAGAAAAAAAATTATTAGGTGTTTGCTCATGGCTTTCAGACAAATTTGACCTTGATGTAAGTGGAATAAGAATAATATTCATAATAGCTGCAATTTTAGGTTTCGGCTCGCCAATAGTACTATATCTAATTTTATATCTCATAAAACCCAAATCAGTTAATTAATGCAGAAGAAAATTCTGATTACCGGAAGTAACGGACTGTTGGGTCAAAAGCTAATAATAGCTCTAAAAAATCAGCATGAAGTCTTAGCAACATCAATAGGAGAGTGTCTAATTAGCGATACCTCAGGATTTTTGTATCAAACTCTTGATATTACTGACAGACATTCAATATTTAACGCTTTTGAAAATTTTAATCCTGAAGTAGTTATAAATACGGCTGCATTAACAGATGTCGATGGATGTGAAGAAAAAAAGGAGCTGTGTGATAAAGTGAATGTTAAAGCAGTTGAGCATCTAAGAGATGCATGTAATCAGTATAACTCCCATTTCATTCATATTTCAACTGACTTTATCTTTGATGGAGAGAACGGTCCTTATTCTGAAAATGATGAGCCAAACCCATTAAGTTATTATGGTTTGTCTAAATTAAAATCTGAGCAATTACTTTACGATTCAAAAATAAATTGGACAATACTTCGGACAATCATATTGTTTGGAACTGCCGAAAACTTGCGACGAAACAACATAGTTTTATGGGCAAGAAAAGCATTAAAAGAAGGCAAGCCCCTTAATATTATAGATGACCAATTTCGTTCGCCTACACTAGCAGAAGACTTAGCAAATGCGTGTGTATTAGCAATAGAAAAACAAGCTAAAGGAATTTTTAATGCTTCCGGAAAAGATTTTATGAGTATTTTTGAGATGGTTGAGCGAATGGCTGATTTTTATGGCTGCGATAAATCTAATATTAACAGAATATCGTCAGAAACATTAAATCAAAAAGCTAAACGACCACCCAAAACAGGTTTTATACTTACCAAATCCAATAAAGAACTTGGATATGAGCCACACTCTTTTGAAGAAGGGTTAAAATTATTAGAGCAACAACTAAACTAAATTATGAGAAGAATTTTTATTACAATGTCGGCACTATTATTTTCTAATATGTTGTTCGCTAAAGAAACCCAAAATCTAGGAGATAAAATCAATAGCTTTTTTGAGCCAATTGTTGAGGTAATCGGAAAAGTAATTTTTTGGGATCCTATTTCAGCACTTGGATTAGACCTTGATGTTTCAATTCCAATTGTTGTCGTATGGTTGGTGTTTGGAGCTTTGTTTTTTACTTTAAAAATGAACTTTATTAATTTCAGAGGTTTCAAACATGCCATAGATTTAGTACGAGGCAGATATGACGATCCAGAAGATGAAGGAGAAGTATCGCATTTTCAAGCCCTTGCAACTGCCCTTTCAGCAACAGTAGGTTTGGGAAATATAGCCGGTGTAGCAGTAGCAATTACTGTAGGCGGACCAGGGGCAACATTTTGGATGATTGTAGCAGGTTTATTAGGCATGTCATCAAAGTTTGTGGAATGTACGCTAGGTGTAAAATACAGGGTGGTTAACGATGAAGGAGAAGTTTCAGGAGGGCCGATGTATTACTTAAAAAATGGATTAGCTAAATATGGCTTTTCAAACTTAGGAAAAGTACTAGCTGTTTTATTTGCCATTTTATGTATTGGCGGTTCTTTTGGTGGTGGTAATATGTTTCAGGCCAACCAAGCATATGCCCAGCTCTCAGGGCAATTTCCAATGCTCTCAGGCAACGGGCCGATGTTTGGATTTATGTTAGCTATTTTAGTAGGTACAGTAATAATTGGCGGAATTAAAAGTATTGCGAAAGTTACTGAGAAGATTGTTCCTTTCATGGCAGTCCTTTATGTTGCTGCAGCTTCAATTATATTAATTGTTCACTTCTCAGAAATAGGCAATGCTATAGCGATGATTATTAACGGAGCTTTTGCACCAAGTGCAGCATTTGGTGGATTTATAGGAGTTATTATTCAAGGCTTTAGAAGAGCAGCCTTTTCCAATGAAGCTGGAGTAGGATCCGCTTCAATTGCCCATTCCGCGACTAAAACCAATGAACCAGTCAGTGAAGGCATTGTTTCCTTATTAGAGCCATTTATTGACACGGTTATAATCTGTACAATGACGGCTTTAGTAATCATAGTAACCGGTATGTCTGGAGTACAAGGAGTAGAAGGCGCTCAATTAACATCTCAAGCATTCGAAAGCGTTATATCTTGGTTTCCTTATGTTTTAGTATTCGCAATATTCTTATTCGCTTTTTCAACCATGATTTCCTGGTCTTATTATGGATTAAAATCATGGACGTATCTATTTGGTTCATCAAAAAAATCAGAACTAGTATACAAACTAATATTTTTGATTTTTATAATCATTGGTTCATCCGTGAAATTAGGAGCTGTTTTAGACTTCTCAGATATGATGATTTTAGCTATGGCCTTCCCTAACATTTTAGGATTGTTGATTTTATCAGGTGAAGTAAAAGTCGATTTAAAAGAGTATTTAAATAAAATTAAATCAGGACAGATAAAAAAGACCAAATAGAAACTAACCTATTTTGCCGTGAAAAACTTTTTTTATTACAACTCTAGTAATAGAAGAGCTATTATAGCTTTATCCATTGTCATTGTAGCTATTCATTTTTTCACGAAAATTAGTGAAGATAAATCTATAAGTGAATATGATTTCTCTCAATATCAAAAAGAGATTAAGAATTTCAAGAATAAAAAAACTGTTGTTGAGAAAAAAGTGAAATTTTCTCGCTCAAAACAATTCCCTAAAAAAACGAACAATATAAAGCCCAAATTAAAGAACACAATTGAAGTTGATATCAATTTGGCGGACACATTAGCTTTTGAACAATTACCAGGAATAGGAACGTATTTTGCTAAGCGTATTTGTAAGTACAGAAACCTATTAGGCGGTTTTTATACCAAAAAACAAATTTTAGAAGTTTACCAAATGGATAGCGTAAGATATGAAAAGATTGAAAAGTATCTGGTAGTAGATGATAAGGGTATATTAAAGAAAAATATAAATGAAATAGGAGAATATGAGTTGCGAAAACACCCCTATATTTCTTCAAGTTTAGCACGATTAATAGTGAATTATCGAGAAGAACATGGGGCTTATAAAAGCATTAATGAGCTGAATAATTTACACTTGATTGACACCCTTAAATTTCGTAAAATTGTAAACTATTTCACAACTAATGAGTATAACAGTTTTAGAGAAGAAAATTAGGGAAGTCAAAGACTTTCCAAAGGAGGGAGTTTCTTTTAAGGATATAACACCAATACTAGCAGACCCAGTATTAACATCATTTGTAATAGAATCATTTATAAGCAAGATAAAAGGTCAGAAAATCGATGCCATTGTTGGTGTTGAGAGTCGTGGTTTTTTATTTGGAATGATGTTGGCAAATGAATTAAACATTCCATTTATACCAGTAAGAAAAGCAGGTAAATTACCTTCGGATGTTATAAGTGAGGAGTACAATCTAGAATATGGTAAAGCTGTGGTGGAAATTCATACAGATTCAATTCAAAACGGATGGAACATTGCAATTCATGATGATTTGCTGGCAACGGGAGGAACTGCCAATGCTGCTGCAAAATTAGTAGATAGACTCGGTGGCAATGTCAGTGCGTTTTTATTTGTTGTAGAGCTTTCTTTTTTAGAAGGAAGAAAAAATATTGACTCAGAGTCAAACAAAACAATATCGCTAATAAAATATTAAAGTATGGATTTTAACTACAATGAAAATCAAAAACTCATAGCAGAAATGGTTAAATCCTTTGCTGAGAAAGAAATTATACCAAACATGAAGGAATGGGATAATTCTCAAACATTCCCTATTGAAGTATTTAAAAAATTAGGTGAATTAGGCTTAATGGGTGTGTTGGTTCCAGAAGAATATGGAGGTTCAGGTTTTGGATATTCGGAATATGTTACTGCCATTGAACACTTATCAAAAGTTGACCCTTCAATAGGCTTATCTATGGCGGCGCATAATTCTTTATGTACTGGACATATACTACAGTTTGGAAATAAAGAACAAAAGAAAAAATACTTGCCAAAGTTAGCAACTGCAGAGTGGATTGGCGCATGGGGACTTACTGAACACAATACCGGCTCTGATTCTGGAGGTATGTCAACTACAGCTGTTAAAGAAGGAGACTATTGGATATTAAACGGTGCTAAAAATTTTATTACACATGCCATTAGTGGAGATGTAGCAGTTGTAATAGTACGAACTGGCGAAAAAGGAGACTCTAGAGGAATGACAGCCTTTATCGTTGAGAAAGGAATTGAAGGATTTTCATCAGGCAAAAAAGAAGATAAATTAGGAATGAGAGCTTCCGAAACCGCTGAATTAATTTTTGATAATTGTAAAATATCAAACGATAATGTACTTGGAAATGTGGGAGATGGTTTTATTCAAGCTATGAAGGTGTTGGACGGTGGTCGGATTTCTATTGCGGCTCTCTCATTAGGAATTGCTAAAGGAGCATATGAAGCATCTTTAAAATACTCAAAAGAACGTGTGCAATTTGGTAAGCCCATTTCACAACATCAAGCAATATCATTCAAATTAGCTGATATGGCAACTACAATTGAAGCGTCGGAACTTTTAATTTACAATACAATAAGCAAAAAAAAGGCTGGAGAAAGAATAACACTCAGCGGAGCTATGGCAAAATATTATTCCTCTGAAGTTGCTGTAGCAGTTTCAACAGATGCCCTACAGATATTTGGAGGATACGGATATTCAAAAGAGTTTCCAGTAGAGCGATTTTACAGAGATTCTAAGCTGTGTACAATAGGAGAAGGCACTTCTGAAATCCAGAAAATTGTAATTGCTAAGCAAATAATCCATTAACTATTGTAAGTGAAGTAGATATTTGTATATTTGCAGCCCAATTTAAATTTGAATATGATAATCATACCAGTAAAAGACGGAGAATCTATTGATAGAGCACTTAAAAAGTTTAAGAAGAAATTCAATATGACTGGCACTATGAAGCAACTTAGAGCTCGTAGAGAGTTTACTAAGAAGTCTGTTGAGCTAAGAAATCAAAAGATAAGAGCTGCTTATAAAGAGACTTTACGTAGAGAAGAGGACTAGTTCTTTTCAACCCTAATATGTATCCAAACATCATTTGAAAAATGACTATTTTTTAGTATATTCGTTCAAATTGATGTTTTTTTATGCCCCTTACTCAAAAATTTCTTGATTATCTAGCTTTAGAAAAAAGATATTCCTTACACACTATAAAGGCGTATAAGGCTGATTTGACTCTTTTAAGCAATTACTTAGATGAGGTTTACTCTACTTCAATAGAAAAAGCCAATCACTCAATGATTAGAAGCTGGCTAGTTAATGAATTAAATACAGGTAACTCTCCGCGAACAGTCAATAGAAAAATAACTACACTAAAATCCTTATTTAAGTTTGCAGAGAAAGAAGGAGTTGTCAAGCTTAACCCTACACTAAAGCTGACTTCAGCCAAAACATCAAAAAGTATTCCAAGTTTTGTTACTGTCGATGAGATGAATGAACTTTTAGACAAAAAAAAGTTTTCTGATGATTATGTAGGCAAAAGAAATAAATTGATGGTTGAAATTTTCTATTCCACTGGTATTAGATTATCGGAACTTATCAATATTAAAATTAGTGATGTTGATTTTAGTAAAAAACAACTCAAAGTATTAGGAAAGCGAAATAAAGAACGGATTATTCCGTTAACACAAGAATTAGTAACCTCTCTAGAAAAGTTTTTAGACATAAGAAATTCAATGAAAACAAATTTTACAACTTATTTGCTTATGACTGAAAAAGGAAAAAAGTTAAATCCATCACTTGTATACAAAACAATTAATGATTTAATTTCAAGTGTTACTAGTCTGAAAAAGACTAGTCCACATATATTGAGGCATACCTTTGCAACCCACATGCTTAATAGCGGAGCTGATTTAAATGTTATAAAAGAACTCTTAGGTCACGCTAGCTTATCCGCTACAGAAGTTTACACGCACAATTCAATCGAGAAATTAAAAAAAGTATTTAATAACGCTCATCCAAGAGCATAAAATTTATAGCTATGCAAATTACCATTCATTCCATTCATTTTGACGCGGACAAGAAACTTTTAGAATTTATCAATAAGAAAGTTGGAAAACTCATACAGTTTGATGATGAGTTAATTTACTCAGAAGTATTTCTTAAAATTGAAAATACTGATAGTAGAGCCAATAAAATTGTCGAAATCAAGGTTAATACAGGAGCTAGCGACCTTTTTGCAAGCAAACAATGTGAATCCTTTGAAGAAGCTGTTGATCTTGTGCAGGAAGCCTTAATCCGTCAGGTTAAAAAAAACAAGCAAAAAAAGCGCCTTGTTTAACCATAATTTAACACCAAAAATATTATTGCAAAAAAAAACGGTATTGTTATTTGTGTAAAACAAAAACTTTAATACATTTGCAAACCCTTTTTCAAGAGGGGCTGTTTTTTTATTTATTGATTTGCCGCTATAGCTCAGCTGGCTAGAGCAGCTGATTTGTAATCAGCAGGTCGTGGGTTCGAGTCCCTCTAGCGGCTCAGTTCTTAGTTTAAGAGCTATATAATTGTTTAGGGGAGATACTCAAGCGGTCAACGAGGACAGACTGTAAATCTGTTGGCTTCGCCTTCGTAGGTTCGAATCCTGCTCTCCCCACAAAACAACTATTTGCGGGAGTAGCTCAGCTGGCCAGAGCATCAGCCTTCCAAGCTGAGGGTCGCGGGTTCGAATCCCGTCTCCCGCTCTTAATCTAAGCCGATGTAGCTCAGGGGTAGAGCGTTTCCTTGGTAAGGAAGAGGTCACGGGT